>NZ_QLTJ01000004.1:0-263075 GCF_003269145.1 Microvirgula sp. AG722
TTCCAGCTTGCCGTTTTCCTCGACCTCGGCATAACGCATCACCGTCCACGACTGGGCGGTGAGGTCGGCCGGGTTGTCGTAGACGCCGACGTTGTCGCCGATCTCGTCGCGCAGGTCGTTCCACTCCGAGCAGGCGACCTGACAGGCCTTGCAGCCGATACAGGCCGACACGTCGATCAGCTTGGCGACTTCCAGCGTGTGCCGGGCCTGCGGCGGGGCGGTCGGGCTCGCGGAGCGGCGGGTGATGTCAAGCGATTGCAGTGCCATGGTCCGCCCTCCTTAGGCTTTTTCCAGATTGACGAGGAATGACTTGAACTCCGGCGTCTGCGTGTTCGCGTCACCGACGAACGGCGTCAGCGTATTGGCGATAAAGCCCTTCTTCGCCACGCCCTCGTAGCCCCAGTGGATCGGGACGCCGATGTGGTGCACGGTCTTGCCGTTGACCGTCAGTGCCTTGATCCGCTTGGTCACCACCGCGCGAGCCTTGATATAGCCGCGCATCGAGCTGACCTTGACCATGTCGCCATGGCTGATGCCTTTTTCCTTTGCCAGCGCCTCGCCGATTTCGACGAACTGCTCCGGCTGCATGATGGCGTTCAGCCGCACGTTCTTGGTCCAGTAGTGGAAGTGCTCGGTCAACCGGTAAGTGGTGCCGACATACGGGAACTTGTCGTGCTCGCCGAGCTGCGCGCGGTCGTCCTTGAACATGCGCACGGCCGGATTGCTGATCACCTTCGGGTGCAGCGGGTTGGTGCCGATCGGCGATTCCATTGGCTCGTAGTGCTCGGGGAACGGACCTTCGGCCATCTTGTCGATGGCGAAGAAGCGCGCGACTCCTTCCGGCTGCATGATGAACGGGTTCATCGGGCTGCCCGGCGGCTCGTCGATCTTGAAGTCGGGCACATCGGCGCCGACCCACTTCTCGCCATTCCACTTGAACAGCGAGCGGGCCGGATCCCACGGCACCCCGTTGCGGTCCATCGACGCACGGTTGTACAGGATGCGGCGGTTGGCCGGCCACGCCCATGCCCAGCCGAGCGTATTGCCGAGGCCGGACGGATCGGCATTGTCGCGCCGTGCCATCTGGTTGCCGGCCTGGGTCCAGGAACCGGCGAAGATCCAGCACCCGCTGGCGGTGCTGCCGTCAGCCTGCAGTACGGCGAAGCCGGGCACCTGCTCGCCCTTTTTCGCCAGGAACTGGCCGGGGTTCTTCGGGTCCGGAATGTCGGCCAGTGCCGTACCGTTGAGTTCCTTTGCCAGTTCTTCCGGCATCGGCGCATGCGGTATGCGGTACTTCCACGACAGGTTCATGATCGGATCGGACGGTGCGCCGCCTTCGGCGCGATACAGCTCGCGCAGCTTCAGGAACAGCCCGGCCATGATCTCGACGTCGGGAATGGCCTCGCCCGGGGCGTCGGCGCCCTTCCAGTGCCACTGCAGCCAGCGGCCGGAGTTGACGATGGCGCCGTCTTCTTCGGCAAAGCAGGTCGTCGGCAGACGGAACACTTCGGTCTTGATGCTGGCTGTGTCGACGTCGTTCTGCTCGCCGTGGTTCTGCCAGAAAGTCGAAGTGTCGGTCGCCAGCGGATCCATGATAACCAGATACTTCAGCTTCGACAGGGCGGCGATGGTCTTGTTCTTGTTCGGGAACGCGGCCACCGGGTTGAAGCCCTGGCAGAAGTAGCCGTTCATTTTGCCCTGCTTCATCAGCTCGAACACCTGCAGCACGTCGTAGGACTTGTCCCACTTCGGCAGCCAGTCGAAGCCCCAGTTGTTGTCCGCCGTGGCGTTGTCGCCGAACCAGCTCTTCATCAGGCTGACGAAGAACTTCGGCGTATTGCCCCAGTAGTTCATCTGGTCCGGACGCGTGGCCTTCGGCGTGGTCTGGGTGATGTAGGTCGCGTAGTCGGTCTGCTTCTCGCTCGGCAGGTTCAGATAGCCGGGCAGGTTGGTCGACAGCAGGCCAAGGTCGGTCAGACCCTGGATGTTCGAGTGGCCGCGCAGGGCGTTGATGCCGCCGCCGGCCATGCCCATATTGCCGAGCATGGTCTGCACCATGGCCATGGTGCGGATGTTCTGCGCGCCGATCGAGTGCTGGGTCCAGCCGAGTGCGTACAGGAAGGTCGCGACTTTGTCGCGCTTCGCGCATTCGCCAAGCATCTCGCACACCTTCAGGAACTGGTCCTTCGGCGTACCGGTGATGCTGCTGACCATGTCAGGGGTATAGCGGCTGTAGTGGTCCTTCATCAGGTTCCACACGCAGCGCGGATCGGTCAGGGTGTCGTCCACGCGGGCCATGCCGTTCTCGTCCAGCTGGTAGTTCCAGCTCGACTTGTCGGCATACTTGCCATTGCTCGCGTCCCAGCCCGAGAACAGGCCGTCGTCGAACGCGTAATCGTCGCGCACGATGAAGCCTGCGTTGGTGTACGACTTTACGTACTCCCAATTGATCTTGTCGTTGGCAATCAGCCAGTTGATGACACCGCCAAGGAAGGCGATGTCGGTACCGCTGCGGATCGGCGCGTAGTAATCGGCGACCGAGGCGGAACGGGTAAAGCGCGGATCGACCACCACGAGCTTGGCGCCGCGGGTCTGTTTGGCTTCGATAACCCAGCGGAAACCGACCGGGTGGGCTTCAGCGGCATTGCCGCCCATGATGATGACCAGATCGGCATTCTTGATGTCGACCCAGTGGTTGGTCATGGCGCCACGACCGAATGTTGGGGCAAGACTTGCCACCGTCGGACCGTGTCAAACGCGCGCCTGGTTGTCGAACGAAAGCATGCCGAGGCTGCGCACGACCTTGTGCGTCAGATGGCCGGCTTCGTTGCTGGAGGCGGATGCGGCGAGGAAGCCGGTAGTCAGCCAGCGGTTGACGGTCACGCCGGCGGCGTTCTTCTCGATGAAGTTCGCATCGCGGTCGGCCTTCATCAGTTTGGCGATGCGGGCGAACGCGTCATCCCAGCTGATGCGCTGCCACTTGTCGCTGCCGGGGGCGCGATATTCGGGGTGCTTCAGACGATTGTCGCTGTGCACGAAGTCGAGCAGGCCGGCGCCCTTCGGACAGAGTGCGCCGCGGCTGACCGGGTGATCCGGGTCGCCTTCGATGTGGAAAATCTCCGCCTTGGCATTCTTGGCGCCGTCGCCGAGGCTGTACATCAGCAGGCCACAGCCTACTGAACAGTATGTACAGGTGTTGCGGGTTTCCGTCGCTCGCTGCAGCTTGTAGGCGCGCACGTCGGCAAAAGCCGTCGATGGCAGCACCCCCAGGGCGGCGAGACTCGAACCAGCGACACCGCCTGCGCAGATCTTGAAGAACTGCCGTCGGTTTACCTGCATGGATTGGCCTCCGATGGGTCAGGGTTGTTCTTTTTCATGACATGTCCGCTTTCGGTATAGCAGGGTGGTGGCCCGGCAGGACATGGCGATACCGCCACCATGATAACGGCTGGGTGCGGACAGTGACCAGCACTGTCCGGGGCACGGGCGGGTGACCCGCCATGCCGGCAGCCTGTAAAATCGGCGTTTTACCCAGGTTGCGATATGTCCGACGTCCAGTTCGATACCCCGATTCTTCCGACCCGCCCCTGCCGGGTGCGCCGGGTGTCCGCCGATGGCGCCCGCGACCATGAGGATCTGCTGGCGACCGAAGTGCCGGTGGCGCTGGTGTTCAACGGACTGTCGCATGTGGTGATGATGTGTTCGCCGCTCGATCTCGACGATTTCGCCCTCGGCTTCAGCCTGTCCGAGGGCATTGTCGGGCGGCGCGAGGAGATCTTTTCCATCGAGACCGTCGAGCGCGCGGCCGGCATCGAACTGCATCTGGAGCTGGCGTCGGCGCGCTTCAGCGCGCTGAAGGAACGACGGCGGCAACTGACCGGGCGTACCGGCTGCGGACTGTGCGGGGTGGAAAGCCTGCAACAGGCGATCCGGCCGGTCGGGCATGTCGGACAGACGCTGCAGCTGGCCCCCGGCGCGCTTGGCCGCGCGCTGGCGGAACTGGAAACCGGGCAGACGCTGGCCATGGAGACCGGCTGCACCCACGCCGCCGCCTGGTGTGCGCCGGACGGGAGCGTGGTGGCGGTGCGTGAGGACGTGGGCCGGCATGTGGCTTTCGACAAGCTGATCGGCGCCCGTGCCCAGGCCGACTGGGGCGCGGGCTTTGCGCTGCTGAGCAGTCGCGCCAGCTACGAGCTGGTGCACAAGGCGGCGGCGGTCGGCATCGAGCTGCTGGCGGCCATGTCCGCCCCGACCGCGCTGGCGGTCGAACTGGCGCAGGCATCCGGGCTGACGCTGGCCGCCTTTGTCCGCAAACAGCGCTACGGGCTCTACAGTCATCCGGCGCGGGTGCCGGACAGCGCGCCTCAGCACTGAGTTTCGTTCGTTTTTCCGGGCAGGATTGCCACAGGATCGAAAATGCCCTGAAACGGTCGTGATGCGCCGTTTTATTCCACTACACTGGCATTTTCTGCCACGCTTCGCGGCCGGGCTTTTATCTGCCGCATCGCATCGCATTCGTAACCGCGTGCGCGGGGTCCCCGCGCCATGCCGCGCGGCTATCCTTTTCAGGCCCGGTATGGTAAGAATCCTGTCACAAATTTCTTATCACCCACGCAGTTAGCAACATGGCACTCATTGTTCAGAAATACGGCGGCACGTCGGTGGGCTCGGCAGAGCGCATCAAGAACGTGGCCCGCCGCGTCGCCAAGTGGAAGGCGCAAGGGCATGGACTGGTCGTGGTCGTTTCGGCCATGAGCGGGGAAACCAACCGCCTGATCGCACTGGCGAAGGAAATCCAGCCGGATCCCGATCCGCGCGAGCTCGACGTCATCGCCGCCACCGGCGAGCAGGTCACCATCGGCCTGCTGTCGATGGCGCTGAAGGAAATCGGCATCGACGCCGTCAGCTACACCGGCTGGCAAATGCCGATGATCACCGACAGCGCACATACCAAGGCCCGCATCCAGTCGATCTCCGATGAGAAAATGCGCGCAGACCTCGACGCCGGTCGCGTCGTGGTCGTCGCCGGTTTCCAGGGCATCGACGAGACCGGCAGCATCACCACGCTCGGCCGTGGCGGCTCGGATACGTCGGCGGTGGCGATTGCCGCCGCGCTGAAAGCGGACGAGTGCCAGATCTACACCGATGTCGACGGCGTCTACACCACCGATCCGCGCGTGGTGCAGGAAGCCCGTCGCCTGAAGACCATCACCTTCGAAGAAATGATCGAGATGGCATCGCTCGGTTCGAAGGTGCTGCAGATCCGTTCGGTGGAATTCGCCGGCAAGTACAAAGTGCGGCTCCGCGTGCTGTCTTCGTTCGAAGACGAAGGCGAGGGTACGCTGATCACGTTTGAGGAAGATGAGACTATGGAAAAGGCCGTCGTCGCCGGTATCGCGTTCGACCGTAACGAAGCCCGCATCAATGTGAAGGGCGTGCCGGACAAGCCGGGCATCGCCTATCAGATCCTCGGGCCGGTGTCGGATGCGAATATCGAAGTGGACATGATCATCCAGAACGTCGGCGACAACGGCACCACGGACTTCTCGTTCACCGTGCCGCGCGGCGAATACCAGAAGGCGCTGGCCATCCTGCGCGACGTGCAGAGCCACCTCGGCGCGGCCGACGTCAATGGCGATGACAAGATCGCCAAGGTGTCGATCGTCGGCGTCGGCATGCGTTCGCACTGTGGCATTGCCAGCACCATGTTCCGTACCCTGGCCGAAGAGGGCATCAACATCCAGCTGATCTCGACCTCCGAGATCAAGGTGTCGGTGCTGATCGACGAGAAGTACCTGGAACTGGCCGTGCGCGTGCTGCACAAGGCATTCGGCCTCGATCAGGCCTGAAACTTCAGTTTCGACGACTGCTGATAAAGGCGGGCACCGACGGTTGCAGTAGCGTCGGTGCATGCCCGACTGACAGAAGCTGTCGTGAGCATGGAAGTCTGCCTGATTGAATCCTGCCCCTTCCGTCCCCGTCGTCGCGGGGAAACCTCGCTGCGCTCGTCCTGCGCTGCGGGGTTTATGGATAGTCCGAGACCGCCAGCATGGCGGTCTTTTCATTTCCGTTCAGTGACTTGCGTTCGCCAGTCGAATCCGGCCTCGCATAGCTGTTGACGACAGCGCGCCCAGCACGTATATTTCGCATCCTCTTGACGGAGAAATGGCCGAGAGGTCGAAGGCACTCCCCTGCTAAGGGAGCATACGGGCCAAAACCCGTATCGAGGGTTCGAATCCCTCTTTCTCCGCCATACCCAAACACGAAAGCCCTGACTTGTCAGGGCTTTTTTGTTTTTCGGTTATGCGGTCCGGCGGCCCGGGCAACAGTCATTTTATTGTTAGAGTGAAAACGTGTTGCCTGCGATAATGGGCCGGTACCGGACGGTACCTGCCACATTGCGCATGCGTGGAAAAAGTGGGCGGTCGTGCTGCGGACAAGCTGATCCGGTGTTGCTATCAATCTTTTTTTAGTGATTCGTTCAGGGGCGAGGGAATAAATGGTTTACAAGGTATCGCTTGATTATCAGTACAGCCTTCAGCCCAGGCCGCGTAATGCCGCGCTGGAGAAATTGCTCGACAAGCAGGTCGATGCGTACTGCTGGCGCATGCTGGAAATGACCTCCTTCGCCGAGGGCCTGAAGAAGATCAACCGCGTTGAAGCCGCGGACAGCATCGAACCGCGCTGGGACAACGGGAACTGGATTCCCTGCCTTGATGCTGCCTCCATTTATTACCTGATCGGCAAGCAGCGGCCGAAGATCTACATGGAAGTCGGTTCCGGCAACTCGACGAAGTTCGCGCGCAAGGCGATCAAGGACTTTGGGCTTTCCACCCGGATCGTGTCAATCGACCCGATGCCACGGGCCGAAGTGGATACCATCTGTGATGAAGTACTGCGCTATCCTCTGGAAGACGTGGGCGTCGAGGTGTTCGATTCACTGGGACAGGACGACGTGCTGTTCGTCGACAACTCGCATCGTTCCTTCCAGAATTCTGATGTGACGGTATTCTTTACCGAGATCCTGCCCCGTCTGAAGCGCGGTGTCGTCTATGGCGTTCATGACATGTTCCTGCCTGACGACTATCCCGCCGACTGGGAATCGCGGATTTACAACGAACAGTACCTGATGAGCGCCTACCTGCTGGGCGGCCATGGCGGGGACGAAATTTTCCTGCCCAACTGGTACATCCATACCTCTGACAACCAGAATCTGAAAGAGCTGCGTGAACAGATCTTCTCCGATCCCCATTACCAGGGATTGAACAAGGTTGGAACCTGCTTCTGGCTGAAACGGGCCTGAGCTGCCGGTCAGACGATAAAAGCCCCGATATATCCTGTCGGGGCTTTTTTTCGTCCGCAGCTTCGTGATCTGGCAACTGAACGGGCAATACGCATGCCGATCATGCACGGCATCAGCTGATGTCCATCTCCCCATCCTCTTTCCAGACCGCCTGACGGGCGGCACTGGCAAGCCGGTACTCGCCCGGGGTGACGCCATACGCCTGCTTGAACTGCCGGTTCAGATGGCTCTGGTCGGAGAAACCCAGGTGATGCGCGACCCGGAACGGCAGCCAGCCTTTCTTCAGCAATGACCGGGCTTCGGTCAGCCGGTGCTGCATCAGCCAGGCGTGCGGCGGCAGGCCGGTGGCCTGACGAAACACGCGGGCGAAATGGAATGGCGACAGCCCGGCTACCGCCGCCAGTTCTTCCAGCGACGGGGGGCAGGCGATCCGGCTGTCCAGCAGCTCCCTGGCCCTGACCACGGCGCCGGGGGCGGCGCCGGGCTGGCGGGGTTCGGCGACCCGGGCATGGCGCTGGACCAGCAGCAGCACGGCCTCGCGCCAGGCGGTCTGCTGCTCCAGTGCACTGGCGCCGCGTTCTGCCAGTCCGTGCAGCCAGCGAAAGGCCCGAGCCAGTTGCGGGTCGTGCAGCACACTGGACTTGAACAGCGGCAGGCCACTGCGCGGCAATGACAGCTCGTCCAGCACTTCGGTGATGCGTTCCCGCTCCGGGTAGAAGCCCCGGTAGCGCCAGCCCTGTTCGTGGGCCGTGGTGCCGGTATGCCGTTCTTCCGGGTTGATCAGCACCATACTGCCGACCGGCGCCAGATGCTCGCTGCCGCGATGCCAGAAAGTCTGGGCCCCGAACTCGATGATGGTGATCACATAGCTGTCGTGCACATGCGGGGCGAAGCGCTGATGCACGTAGTGGGCGTGCAGCAGTTCAATATTGCCCAGCGCGCTGGCCTGCCAGAAGCGGGTCCGTTCCTGTGGTGCGGTTTTCATGCGCTGCCAGGCCAGTTGCCAAGAACAAAGAAGAAGGTCATGCCTGCCAGCATGCTGAGCAAGGTGTTGCGGGTCAACAGCACCAGCACGATCGTCGCCAGCGCACTCAGCAGGTAAGGGTTGTCCGGGCGCAGGTCCAGTTGTCCGTCGTGCAGGAACACGATCGGCCCGCAGATGGCGGTCAGCATGCCGGGCACGGCGAAGCCGAGGAAGGCCCGGGCCTGCCGGCCCAGACGCAGTGGCAGGCGCGGTTCGAGAAACACATAGCGGTTGGCGAATACCACCAGACCCATGCCGATGATCAGGGCTGTCATCATCATGATTTTCCTTTGAGTTGCTGACAGACATAGCCGGCACTCATGCCGGCCAGCCCGGAAAGCACCAGGGCCGATTCCCAGTGCCAGTCGCTGAACAGCACCGAGCAGCACAGTGAGCACGCGACGCAGACCACCGTCGGCATGTTGCGCACCAGCGGCACGATCAGGGCAATGAAGGTGGCGACAATGGAGAAATCCAGCCCCAGGCGGTTCAGTTGCGGAATGCTGCTGCCCAGCACGATGCCGGCCAGGGTAAACAGGTTCCAGGCCAGATACAGCGTCAGGCCGACGCCCAGCGCGTACCAGCGGTTGAACTGCTGCAGGCCGGCACTGTTGACGGCGAAGAATTCGTCCGTCAGCAGAAAACCCAGCCCCAGGCGCCAGCGTGCCGGCAGACCGGACAGCGCCGGGCGCATCGTCAGGCCGTACAGCAGGTGCTGCGAGGTCAGCAGCAGGGTGGTCAGCAGGATCGAGAACAGCCCCGCGCCACTCTTGAGCATGCCGATGGCCACCAGCTGGGCTGCGCCGGCAAAAACGATGACCGACAGGCCCTGGCCTTCCCAGGGCGTGAGCTTCGCATCGATCGCCAGGGAGCCGGCCAGCATGGCCCATGGCGCAATGGCCAGCGACAGGGGCAGGATGGCGATCGCGCCGTGGACGAAGGCGCGGCGGGCGGGGAGGGGTGTGGACATGGTGGCAATGACGGGAAGGCTCGGAGCGGAAAGCATGCCTGAGCGCCCCCGGTGCTGCCTTGAACGATCTTGCGCTTGCTATGCTTTCGCCGGCACGGTGGCGGGCAGTTCCCGGCACAGCAGATGGTGGCCGTACAGTGCCATGCCCAGCACCACGAGCCCCGCCGCCAGGGCGACACTGAAGCCGGCGCGCGCGCCAAAGGCGTCCACGACCCAGCCCGACACGGCCGCACCGAGGGCAACGCCGATGCCGAGCCCGGTAATCAGCCAGGTCAGGCCTTCGGTCAGCCGGGCGCCCGGCACGATGGTTTCGACCAGGGTCATCGCGACAATCATGGTCGGGGAGAAAAATACGCCGGCGACCAGGACCACCAGCGACAGGCCGAGGATATCGCTGGCAAGCAGCAGCGGCAGGGTGGTGACGGCAGTGGCCAGCCCGGCGAACAGGAACAGGCGCGGCAGGGGAATGGACAGCCTCAGCGTGCCGAAGACCAGTCCGGCCAGACACGAGCTGACGGCGTAGACCGACAGCACGATGCTGGCGGCGGCGGGCTGGCCCTGCTGGGCGGCGAAGGCCACGCTGACCACGTCCACCGTGGCGGCAATGGCGCCCATCGCCATCAGCAGGACCACCAGCGCACGGATGCTGGCGGAACGCATGACCGATTCGCCATCGGTGGCGTGCCGGGCATGGACCGGGGGCTCGGTCGTGCGCTGTGCCACGAAGGCTGTCACGCCGATAGCCAGCAGCAGCAGGGCGACCAGCGGACCGGCCTCCGGAAATACCGCCACGCTCAGCCCGACCGACAATGGCGGGCCGACAATAAAGCACACCTCGTCCAGCACCGATTCCAGTGCATAGGCGGTCCGCAGCTGCGGCTTGCCGCGATAGACCTGGGTCCAGCGCGCGCGGGCCATGGCCGACATGCTGGGCATGCAGCCGGCCAGCGCGGCAAAGACGAACAGCGTCCAGGCGGGCGCCTGCAGCCGGGTACACAGCAGCAGGCCCAGCATCGCCGCTGCGCTGATGGCGGCGGCCACCGGCAGCACGCGCCCCTGGCCGTAACGGTCGACCCGGCGCGACACCTGCGGTGCGAACACGGCCGTGGCCAGGGCGAAGGTCGCGGCCACGGCGCCGGCCAGCCCGTAGCCGCCGCGCAGTTGCGACAGCATGGTGATAAGACCGATGCCGGTCATCGACACCGGCATGCGGGCCAGCAGCCCGGCCAGGGCGAAGCCTGTGGTGCCGGGGGCGTTGAACAGTTCGCGGTAGGAATTTGACATGACAACCAGCCTCTTGTGACCGCGCATGGAGAAAAAGATACGCGGCGTATGCGAATGCAGCGTATTGACGTACACTGCGTATGTCAATGAAAGCCTGATCCGGAAATGCCGATACCCCGCCGCGCCCGCGCCGACATGATTGATGAAACCCGTGCCAAACTGCTTGCCACTGCGCGGCGGGCATTCGGCTCACAGGGCTATGCCAATACGTCGATGGATGATTTCACCGCCGACGCCGGGCTGACCCGGGGCGCGCTCTATCATCACTTCGGTGACAAGAAAGGACTGCTGGCGGCGGTGGTCAGGGAGATGGACGCGGAGATGGATGCCCGGCTGCAGGCGGTGTCGGATGGTGCGGCCGATGCCTGGAGCGGTTTTCGCGATCGCTGCCGCGCCTACCTGCAAATGGCACAGGAACCGGAAATCCAGCGCATCGTGCTGCAGGATGCCTACGCGGTGCTCGGTGCCGCCATGCCGGCGGCGCAGCAGTACTGCATTCAGTCGCTGAACCAGTTGCTGGACGGGCTGATGCAGGCGGGCACGATCGAGCGCACCGATCCGGAGGCGCTGGCACGGCTGATCAATGGCAGCCTGGTGGATGCGGCGCTGTGGATCGCCGGCGGCGAGGCGGACAACGATCGCCTGCCGCGAGCGCTGGACGGGCTGGAATTGCTGCTGCGCGGATTGCGTGCTCGCTGACGGTGTTCAGGCGGTCAGTCGTCCACGCCAGAAGCGCTTCAGCGCTTCCAGCACGATGACCAGCCCGACCACCGGAACAACCGCGATGGCGAGGTCGTCGACATGCAGCGGGCCGAAGCGGAACAGGGCGCGTGCCGGCGCCCATGCCAGTGCCAGACCAAGCAGCAGCAGCGCCACCGACCCGACCCACCACAGTGCGCGATTGCCGCCGCGCAATGCCCCGCGCACCGAGCTGTCGAACGAGCGATTGACCAGCACCAGCCCCAGGTTGGCCAGGACCAGCGAGACGAAGGTCAGCGCGCGCACATCGGCCTCCGGCATGCCGCGCCACAGCGCAAGCAGATAGAGGGTGGCAATCACGGCCAAGACCAGCGCGCCCTGCAGCAGGCTCCAGTACACCAGTCCCGACGAGAACAGGTGACTGTCCTCCGCCCGTGGCGGCCGGCGCATGATGTCTTTTTCTTCCTGTTCGGCCTCGAACACGACCGAGCAGACCGGATCGATGATCATCTCGAGGAAGGCGATGTGGATCGGCGAAAAAATGAGGGGCAGGCCGGTCAGCAGCGGCAGCAGCGCGAGGCCGGCGATCGGTACGTGGATGGCGAGGATGTAGCCCATGGCCTTGCGCAGATTGTCATAGATGCGCCGGCCGAGGCGGACCGTCCTGACAATGGAGCCGAAGTCGTCATCCAGCAGCACCAGCGAGGCAGCCTCCCGTGCCACGTCGGTACCGCGCCCGCCCATGGCGATGCCGATGTCGGCGGCCTTCAGCGACGGCGCATCATTGACGCCATCGCCGGTCATGGCCACGATGGCGCCGCCGGCCTTGAGTGCGCGAACGATGCGCAGCTTCTGGTCCGGCATGACCCGGGCGAACACCGGAATCGACGCGACATGGCGGCCGAGTTCGGCATCGCTCATGGCCGCCAGTTCGTCGCCGCTGACGCAGCGGTCGGTGGCAAGGCCGGCCCGGCCGGCGATGGCCAGCGCCGTCGCCGGATAGTCTCCGGTGATCATGACCACCCGGAGCCCGGCCGAACGGCATTCACGCACGGCCTCCGGCACTGACGCCCGCAGCGGATCGGCGAGTCCGACCAGGCCGAGCAGGGTGAAGACAAAGGCGGTCGGTGATGCCGGCCAGTCATTGCCGTGATGCGTCGCTTCCGCTACGGCCAGCACCCGCATGCCGTCAGCGGCCATCCGGTCGACATCGCGGGCCAGCGCGGCGCGCGCCGTGGCATCCAGCCGGCACAGGGTGGCGATGGCCTCCGGTGCGCCCTTGCTGGCGATGACCACCTCGCTGTCGCCGGGGCCTTGCCACAACTGGGTCACTGCCAGCAGATCCGGCCGCAGCCCGTAGCTGTGGACCCGGGTTGACGACGCTGGCGGCAGCGCGTGGCCGTGCTGTGCCGCCAGTGCATGGAACGCTTTCTCCATCGGATCGAACGGGTCGGGGGCACAGGCCAGCCGTCCGTGATCGATCAGGTGGCGGAACCGGTCCGGCAGTGCCGGCGGCAGGCCGGCGTCGAGGCGCAGGATGTCGCCGTCGATGGCCAGGGCGACCACCGTCATGCGGTTCTCGGTCAGGGTGCCGGTCTTGTCGGTACAGAGCACCGTGGCCGCGCCCAGCGTCTCGATGGCCGAGGCGCGACGGGTCAGCACCCGGATGCGTGAAATCCGCCAGGCGCCCATGACGGTAAACACGGTCAGCACCAGCGGAAATTCTTCGGGCAGCATCGACATGCCGAGTGCGATGCCGGCCAGCAGCGCGTCGAGCCAGGACCCGCGCCACAGGCCATAGAGAATGACGGTCAGGCTGCAGGCGACGAGGCCGAACAGGGCAAAACGCCGGACCAGTTTGCGGGTTTCCAGCGTCAGGCGTGGCGGTGCGCTGTCGATGGCTTCCAGTGCCTGGCCGATCCGGCCGATTTCGCTGCGCGCACCGGTGGCGGTCACGCGTGCCGTTCCCTGGCCGCGCACGATCAGCGTGCCGGAAAACACGAAGGGCAGGCCGTCGCCGCCGGGGCGCGGGCCGGGGGACGCGTCGCCGGACGCGACCTTGCCGACCGGGGCCGACTCCCCTGTCAGCAGCGATTCGTCAACCTGCATGTCGATGGCGGTGAGCAACTGCGCGTCTGCCGGTACCCGGTCGCCCTCGTCGAGCACGATCAGGTCGCCGCGCACTACCTCGCGACCCGGAATCCGCTGCCGTTCGCCATCACGAATGACCAGCGCGCGCGGGCTGGTCAGGTCGCGCAGGGCTTCGAGCACACGCTCGCTGCGGCTTTCCTGCACGATGGCGATCATGACCGAAATCGAGGCGAAGGCGAGCAGCAGCAGGGCTTCGGTATGGTCGCCAAGCAGCAGATAGATGAGGCCGGCGCCGATCAGCAGCCCGAACATCGGTTCGCGCACGACTTCAAGCGCAATGCGGGGCAGCGAGCGATGCCCGGTACGTGGCAGTTCGTTGAAGCCTTCCTCGCGGAGCCGGGATTGCGCTTCGCTGCAGGTCAGCCCTTCCGGTGCGTCGGACACGACATCCCTTTCGCGATAGGCCGGCATGGCCGTCCCTACCATAGCACCGAACCGGTGCCGGCGGCACGATGACAGCGGCGCCATGATCTCGGCTAAGATATGTCAATCAGGCTGGCGTTTCATGGCCGGACTGGTGCGACAACAACGAAAACGGGGGACGGTATGAACTCGCTTGAAATCATGCTGGCGCTGATCTTTGCCGGTTTTGTCCTGCTGCTGACCGGCTATTCGCGACGCGACGACAAATCCGGGATCTTCATGCTTGCCATGGGCATTCTGGTGATGTTCGGGACCGTGGCCTACAAGCTGTATCTCGAACTGGGCTGAGCTGGCGCGGGCAGGGGACAGTCCATACCCGCTGCCAGGTGTTACACCCGGAACCGGGCGATGGTGGTCAGCATGTTCTGTGCCTGTTCGTTCAGGCTGGCCGCGGTGGCCGAGTTGTTCTGCGAGCTGGAATGGCTTTCTTCGGCCATCTGCGCCACGCGTTCGATCTGCTGGGCGATATTGGTGCTGGCCATGGACTGTTCGCGCATCGAGTGCGAGATCTCGGCAATCTGACCGACCGTGCCGCCGGTGCGGTCGAGAATGCGCTGGATGGCCTCGGTCGCCCGGTTGGCCGCTTCCATGCCGGTTTCGACCTGGGTCACCACTGCCTGCATCGACACCACGGTCTGGTTGGCATCGCTCTGCATCGACGACACGGTGCCGGTGATTTCCTGGGTCGACTGCGCGGTGCGTTCGGCCAGCTTGCGCACTTCGTCGGCGACCACGGCAAAACCGCGACCGAGTTCACCGGCGCGGGCCGCTTCGATAGCCGCATTCAACGCCAGCAGATTGGTCTGTTCGGCGATGTCCTTGATCACGCCGACCACGGTACCGATCGACGTGGTTTTCTCTTCCAGCTTGCCGATCTGGGTGGCGGCGAGTTTGACGCTGTCCGAGGTGCTGCGAATCATGCCGATGGTGTCGTTGATGATCGAGGCACCCAGCGAGGCCTCTTCCCCGGCTTCGCGGGCGCTCTGGTCGGCCTGGGCCGAGCGGTCGGCCACATGGTTGACGCTGACTGTCATCTGCTCGACCGCGGCCGACATGCTGGAGGTCGATTCGCTGACCTGTTCGACCGCCTGCGACATCTGCACTGACGAACTGGCGACTTCCGACGCATGCCCGCCGACGGCCTGACCGATATGGGTCAGCTCGGCAAAACTGGCCTGCAGCATCTGCAGCAACTGGTTCAGGCGACCGGCAATCTGCGAAATTTCATCCTTGCCGCTGTCGTCGACGCGCAGGGTCAGGTTGCGTTCACTGGTGATGGCGGCGATCTTCTCGTCCAGATGACCCAGCGTGCGCTTGACGCTCAGCGCGACCCACAGGCTGGCGGCCGTGATGATGGCCAGCAGTGCCAGTCCCAGCGCCATCAGCGACCATTTCGCGCTGCGGCCGGCCTGCACGGCGTCCTTGCCGGACTGGGTGCCCTGAGCCTTGTTGAACTCGACAATCTTGTTGATGGCGCCATAAGTGTTGTCCGCCGTCGGCGCCAGGGTGGTTTTCAGGTATTGCAGGGCCGCGGTGTTGTCCCCGCCCGCATGCTGTTCCGACAGGGTGATCAGGCCGGGAATCAGCGCATGCCATTTGCTTACGGCTGCAATGGCGGCATCGGTATTGGCCCGGTCTTCCTCATTGCTGACCAGGGTGTTCCGGTAATTGTCCAGATCCTTGATCAGGTTTTTGACATTGTCTTCCAGCGCGGCCTGGGCTTCTTTCTTGCTGGCGAGATCCTGATAGGCGATATGAAGGATGGTCTGTCGGCGGGCTTCCAGATACTGGACCCGGGCGTCGCCGGCGACAATGACCGACGGCAGCGAATTTTCCGTGGCATCCACAACCCGCTCTTCCACCACGCCCATTTGCACATAGAGCGTCCACAGCATGGTGGCCAGGCCGATGAGACTGATAACGGCCATACCGTACAGTTTTGTTGAAATCTTCATGTTTTTACCTTTTGTACCGGTATGTTACGAGACATTGATGAGCACGAATCCCGGCAGGCTTTGCCGCGACAAGTCTGTTTTGCATCAAGTCATGAGCTGAATTTCATTGCCAGCCGCCAGGTGGAGACGACAGGCAGCGCCGGGATTCCTTTCCTGTACGCGATCTGCTGGAATCCGGGCGGCAAATATAATGAATTACGTATGGCAGGAGAAGAGTGCTGCCTTGAAATAACGGGTTTATCAGAAAAATGAACAGGCAGATACCGCGGTCGGTTGCTGTTTCAATCAATGGTTTGAATTGAATAAAAATAAAGCTGTCGTCATATTGGGAAAATCTGCCAGCAGCGGATTTTCGCGGAAAACCGGCAGGATCAATTCAAGCGCAAGGAGCGGAGTGTTGCGGGAACGATCACATGCCACACTGGCCTCAATCAACCCGGGAGATCTGGACCATGAACCCGCCTGCCTTTCCCTCACCCAGGCTGCACTTTCGTCATCAGCCGATAAGCGGCACGCTGCGCCATGCCATGGGCCGCTGCGCGCTGGGGACCGTACTGGTGGCCCGCAGTGATCGCGGATTGTGCGCCATCCTGCTGGATGACCTGCCGGACGCGCTGCCGGTACAGCTGGCCGGGATCTTTCCCGGCACCTGCCTCGAACCGGCGCCGCTGCACGGTGAGCTGGAGCGGGTGACGGCGTTGATCGACACCGGGGTCTGCGACCCGGCGCTCGATCTCGATGTCGGTGGCACGCCGTTCCAGCAGCGGGTCTGGCAGATGCTGTGCACGATTCCGGTCGGGCAGACCGTCACCTATACCGACGTCGCACAGCAGATCGGTGCGCCGGCGGCCGTGCGCGCCGTGGCAAGCGCCTGTGCCGCCAACGTGTTTGCCATCGCGATTCCCTGCCATCGGGTCCTGCGCCGCGATGGCCTGCTGACCGGCTACCGCTGGGGCATCGAGCGCAAGCGCGCCCAGCTGCAGCGGGAACGGGGGGGCGACTGATTTACTGCGCGCAGCCGGGGGCCGGTGCCGCTCGGGCCGGCGCGGCCGGGCGGCGGGACTGGATGGCATAGCCGAGGGCCGCCAGCGCGACCGTGGCCAGCATGGTCGCGGTCGTCGCCAGCAGCGGACGGGCGACAAAGGACGACACCAGCAGGCTGGTCACGAAACACAGTCCGAACTGCAGGGCATTCTGCAGTGCGGCGGCCTTGCCGGTATTGTCCGGGAACGGCATCAGCGCATTGGCGACGATGATCGGATAGCTGGCGCCATTGGCCAGTGCCATGCAGCAGAACGGCAGCAGCAGCGTCAGCAGCGTCGGTGTGGTCAGGGTCGCCACCAGGAACAGTGCGATCAGACTGAGGCCGTACAGCAGCAGCAACCAGGGCAGCAGGCGATTGCCATCAAGGCGGCGCAGTGCCGTGCGGCAGCCGTATCCGCCGGCCAGAAAGGCCAGGGTCGGAACGGCATAGCTGAGGCCGATCACGTCCGGGCTGTAGCCCATTTCACCCAGAATGAACGGCGAACCGGTCAGCCAGGCGAAAAAACCGGCAGTGCAGGCGGAAAACATCAGCACATTGCCGCTGAACCGTGGTGACTTCAGCAGGTAAAAATAGCTGACCCGTTCGCGCCGCGCCCTGGCGGATGCCTGGCGCCGGGTTTCCTGCAGCAGCAGGGTCGGCACCAGCAGCAGCACGGTGATGACCAGCAGCACGGCGAAGATTGACCGCCAGCCCAGGTGATTCAGCAGCCATGCACCCAGCAGCGGGGCCAGTGCCGGCGACAGGGCCACCAGCGGCATGATGGTTGCGAAGACACGCCGGGCCTGGTCGGCCGGGTAGCGGTCGATCACCAGTGCCTGCCAGACAAGGGCTGCGGCACAGACGCCAACGGCCTGCAGGAAGCGCACCGCCAGCAATGGCACTGCGCCCTGCACCCAGAACATGCCGAGGCAGCCGACGGCAAACAGGCCCATGCCCAGCAACAGCACCGGCTTGCGCCCGAGCCGGTCCGACAACGGTCCCCACAGCAACTGGGCGCAGGCGAAGCCGGCCAGGAACAGGCTCAGGCTGGCGCCTATCACATTGGCGGACAGGCCCAGCTCGTGCTGCATGGCGCCGAAGGCGGGCAGGTACATGTCGGTGGCCAGGTAGCCGAGCATGCTCAGCCCGGCGAGATAACAGGTAAATCCGAACGACAACTTCATGACACTTTTTTCATCCATGGCTTTCAGGGAATTTGCTTCTCAGGAATGACCGCCTCATCCGGTTTTTCAGGCAGCGGTCAGGTCTTTTTTTAATTTATTCGGGTGGATGCCATGACGTGAAGCGCTAATATTTGCCGTGCTGGATGAAAAAAATTGAAGGCAAGGGCATGTGGTCGGAATATTCACTTGATGTGGTCGACGCCGTGGCGCGCACCGGCAGTTTCAGTGCGGCCGCGCAGGAGCTGAACCGGGTGCCGTCAGCCGTCAGCTATACCGTGCGCCAGCTGGAGCAATGGCTGGCGGTGCCGCTGTTCGAGCGGCGGCACCGGGATGTGACACTGACCGAGGCCGGAGCGCTGTTCGTGCGCGAGGCGCGAGCGGTCAGCCGGACGATGCTCGCCACCCGGCGCCAGTGCCAGCAGGTCGCCAACGGCTGGCGCGGGCAACTGAATATCGCGGTGGACAATATCGTCAAACCGCAGCGCAGCCGGCAGATGGTCGTCGATTTCTATCGCCAGTTCCCGGATGTCGAACTTCACGTCCGGCCTGAGGTGTTCAATGGCGTCTGGGATGCGCTGGCCGACGGGCGCGCCGACATCGCCATCGGCGCCACGCGTGCCGTGCCGGTGGCCGGCAGCTTTGCCTTTCGCGATATGGGCTTCATGAACTGGCTGTGCGTGGTCAGCCCGCGGCATCCGCTGGCCGCGCTGACCGGGCCGCTGGATGACGACCTGCTGCGCCCCTGTCCGGCACTGTGTCTGGAGGACACCTCGCGCAGCCTGCCGAAGCGGGAGGCCTGGATGCTGGACAACCAGCGCCGGCTGGTGGTGCCGGACTGGGCCTCCGCGCTGGACTGCCTGTGCGACGGCCTGTGCGTCGGCATGGTGCCGGCGCACCGGGCCGTGCCGCTGGTCGCGGCGGGGAAGCTGGTTGCGCTGTCGCTGCAGCGTCCGTACCCCCCCAGCCCCTGCTGCCTGACCTGGGCGCAGAATACCCCGTCGCCGGCGATGGCGTGGCTGCTCGACTATCTGGGCGACAGCACGACGCTGAACCTGGAGTGGTTCAGCGAGACCTGAGCCGGTGACTCAGAAGACATAGCGGGCGGTCAGCATGGCATTGCGCGGATCGCCATAGCTGTCGGTCGGTCCCCAGGTCACATCGGAGCCCACGGCTTTGTAGTAGGTCTTGTCGAACACATTGTTGATGTTCAGCTGCAGGTCCAGATGGCGGTTGACCCGGTAGCCGAGCATCAGGTCTGCCACGGCATAGGCTTTCTGCTCATTGCGGAAGTCCACGCCCTCGTAACTGCCTTCGTTGAAGATGTCGCTCTGCCAGTACAGGGTGCCGCCGACCCGCCACTGGCTCAGGTCGCCGGGCAGGGTGTAGACGGTGGACAGCTTGAACAGGTTCTGTGGCATGTCGGGGTTGAAGCGCTTGCCCTCGTTGGCCGGATCGCTGTCGCGGATATAGTTGGCCCGGGTGTAGGTGTAGCCGGCGCTGAGTTGCCAGCCGGGGGTCAGCGCGCCCTGGATTTCCACATCGATGCCGCGACTGCGCACCAGGCCCGAAGCCTGGTAGCAGGACGTGGCGGGAAAGGTCGGGCACAGGCTCTGGTCGCTGTTCAGCCGCGCCCGGTTCTTCTGCTCGATCTGGAACAGCGCCACGGCGGCATTCAGCGCGCCGCCGAAATACTCGCCCTTGATGCCGATTTCGTAGTTCTCGCCGACGATCGGATCGAGAATCCTGCCGCTGGTGTCCTTCGAGGTCTGCGGCGTGAAAATGTCGGTATAGCTGGCATAGACCGAATGCCGGCGGTCGAGGTCGTAGATCAGGCCGGCATAGCGGGTCAGGTTGCGGGTGACCTTGTAGTCGCTGGCCTCGGACCTGCCCTCATAGTCGTACCAGTCGAGGCGGGCGCCGAGGATCAGCTTCAGCGGGTCGGCCAGGCTCAGGCGCGTGCCCAGATAGACGCCTTCCTGGGTCGTGACCTCGTGCGAGGTGTCGGTATAGACGAAATGGGGCTTCGGCACGCTGTGCGGGTCCCAGCTGAACGGGTCGACATGCTGGCTGATCATGCCGTTGCCACTGTAGTTGTCCGTGGCCAGCCGGGTCTGGCGCCGGCTGATGCCGCCCATCAGCTCATGCGAGCGTCCCAGCAGCGCAAACGGGCCGCTGGCATACAGATCGTAGCTGGACTGGTCCTCGTCGTGGCCGGACTGATAGGCGTTGTGGCCGAGGTCGGTGGGGCTGGAACGGACCAGATAGGTGCCGGAGAACACGGCGTCCTGCCAGGCCTGCATCGCGGCCAGCCGCACGCTCCAGTCATTGTCGAACTGATGCCTGAACTCGCCGAAGACGGTCGTGATCTTCTGCTCCTTGCGTTCCCAGGCATTGCCGGGGAAGGTCGAACGCGGCAGGTTCATGTGGCCGCCGGTCACGGTCAGCGGCAGGCCGCCCCAGAAATTGTTGGTGGAATCCTTCTGGTACGAGGCACCGACCGTCAGCAGGGTCCGTTCGCCGAGATCGGCCTCGCCGACGGCGTAGAACAGACCGTGGTCGTAGGCTTCCACATCGCGGAAGGTATGGGCGTCCTGCCATGAACCGACCACCCGCGCACGGACGGTGCCGTTTTCATTCAGGCTGCCGGACGCGTCGATTTCGCCCCGGTAGTTGTCCCAGCTGCCGACGCTGCCGGTCAGGCTGAGCTTCGGTGCCGCCGTCGGGCGCTTGCGTACCAGATTGATGGCGGCCGACGGCGTGCCGCTGCCACTGACCAGACCGGTGGCACCACGCACGATTTCCACCCGGTCGAACATCGCCATATTGGCCTGGGCGCCGACGATCCAGCCCTGGTAGCTGGACGGCAGCCCGTCGTACATCACATTGTCGACACTGAAGCCGCGGGCGCTGAAATCGGGCCGGCCCGGCCCGTTGCTGGTGCTGAGAAACAGGCCCGGGGCATTGCGGACCACATCGGTGATGCTGGTCATCGCCTGATCGTTCAGTTGCTGCCGGGTCATGACCGTGACCGCCTGCGGCGTTTCCCGGATCGACAGCGGCAAGCGGGTGGCGGTGCTCATCGAGCCGGTGGTGTAGGAGCCCTTGCCTTCGGTGACGGCACTGCGGCCGGTACTGGCCGAGACCGTGACTTCCGGCAGGGCGACCTCACCGGCGCGGTCGCCGCTGTGGACCGAAATGCCGGTGCCGGCCGGTGTGGCCAGCAGTCCGCTGCCGGCCAGTGCCTGGCGCAGGGCCTCGCCCAGCGTCATCGTGCCCTGCAGGGCCGGGGCGCGCCGGCCGGCGATCAGTGCGGCGTCGACCGAGATGGCGGTACCGGACTGCCTGGCCAGCGCATTCAGGGTCTGGCCGAGCGGCTGCGCAGGCAACGACAGGGTCTGTCGGCCGGAAAGGGCCGGGGAGGCATCGGCCGCGGCTGCAAACGGTGCAGCCAGGACCGCCAGCGTGACGGCGGCCAGGGAAAATCCACGGGGCATGTCGGAACGTCCTTGTGATGGGTTTGCCGTGAGGACGAACGGGAGCGCCATGACCGGACAATTATTTTGTCACCGGCCCTCAGCGTCGGGCCTGGATCCGGACCGGGCCGTCCGGGCTGCGGACGACCCGCACCGGCAGGATGCGCGGCAGGGCATCCAGAAAGGCCGCCGGGCGGGCGAGCGGGAAACTGCCGGTCAGGCGCAGGCCGGCCAGTGCCGCATCCCGTTCCAGCACCAGCGGCGTGGCCAGATAGTCGTTCCAGCGTTCGACCGCGACCGACAGCGGCTGCGCATCGAATACCAGCCAGCCCTGGCGCCAGGCGCCGACGTCGTCCGGTGAGACATGGCCGCTGCGCAGGCCGGCATGGTCGATATCGGCACTGTCACCTGCCGTCAGCGCGATGTCGGGCGACAGGGCGACGGTGCCTTCCCGGGTGGCGCTGCGTCGCCATACGCCGACCCGCCCGCTGGCGACGGCGACCCGCATGCCGGTCTGGCGAACGGCGACCGAGAACACGGTGCCGAACACCTGCACCCGGCCCCAGTCGGTTACGACAATGAAGGGCCGCTCGGGGTCGGGGCGGACATCGAAACGGATCTCGCCGTGCGCCAGCAGGACTTCGCGCCGGTCCCGGTAGTACAGGACCCGCGCTTCGGTGCGGGCGGCCAGCGCCAGCTGGCTGCCATCGGCCAGCAGACTGCTGCCGATCTGGCCCTGACCGGTTCGCAGGCTCAGTTGCTGCAGCGGCTGGGCCCGGTACCAGTGGCCGAGACCCCCGGTTGCCAGGCCCAGTCCAGCCAGACCGAGCACGCTTATCAGCCGGCGGCGGGTCAGGGTCTGCGCGCCGGTGCGGACCGGTGGCAGGGCAAGGGCACCGCGCAGGGAACCGGCTTCGGTCGCCTGCCACGCCTGCTGCGCGGCGCGGAACGCGGCCTCGTGGCAGGGGTCGGCCTGCCGCCATTGCTGCTGGGCCTGGTGACAGGCCTCGGCCTGGGCCGGGTCGCCGCCGTGCTGGCGGGCGATCAGCAGCAGCGCGTGCTCGAACAGGCGCTGCGCGGTCTGGCGTTCACGGCGGCAATCGGTTTCAGGACGGGGCATGGTGTGGTTCAGGCTGTGCGCAGCGTGGCGAGATCGAACAGATCGCAAACGGCCCGCACGATGTGTTTCTCGATGGCGGCCACGGTGGTGGCAAGGTGGAGGGCGGATTCGGCATGGCTGAAGCCGTAGATGCGAACCAGGATGAACGCTTCCCGCCGCTTGCGCGGCATGACCGCCAGCCGGGCGGCAAGGCGGCGGCATTGCTGGCGGGCATCGGCCTCGCGCTCCGGCGACGGGGCGCTGTCGGCACTGATCAGCCCCAGCGTGTCGAGCATGCGCTGCTCGGCCTGCCGGGCGCGGGCGTCATCGATCACGATGTTCTTGCCGATGCGGTACAGCAGCGCGCGCAGGTCGAGCACTGCCTCCGGCTGGCGCATGGCCAGCACCCGGGAATAGCTTTCCTGAACCACATCCGCCGCCGCATCGCGGTCACGCAGGGAACGGGAGAAGAAATTGACGAGTTCCAGGTAGTGGCGCGCAGTCATGAAGGGGCAGGAGGTCCGTGGCAAAACGTCACAAATGCAAACAAGAATCGTTATTATTTCAGTTGCATGAATATTTGTCGACCGCCATCGTGCGTGACACCCCTCCCAGTCAGACCACCACTGCAGGCGTTTTGTCGCCGCCGGTCTGTGCCGGGGCGGGAATATGACCAGCAGCTGTGTGTTGATTCTTCAAGTTATTTTCATTTTCTCCCTGCGGGAAAATGAATGTGGGCCATGATGAAAGGGAATGGAATGCACAGTGTTTCATTAGTGTTTCTTTACTCCCGATTCTCCCGGACTTACCCTGTTCCCGTAGATTGACCGGCCACGCATTGCCGATCCGGAATATCGGGTTTCCCTGGAATCCGGAATGTACACTTGGCGAATGTGTTGTTACCAAGTCATGCGCAGCCCATGGCTTCTCTACGTGATAATGACGCCATGATAAAGATTACCCTCCGCCAGCTGATATTGCTGCTTGCCCTGAGCATGGCGTTATTGACGCTGGGTTATACGCTGTATGCCAGTTACCAGACCCAGCGTGATCTGCTGATACAGCTGGAGCTGGAAAAAAATTATGCGTATGCGACCAAGCTGGCCAGCAGCACGGATAATTTTCTGGCTGCGGCCCAGCAGCAGCTGGCATTCAGCGCCAATCTGCTGCCACCGCTGATGGCGCATCCGGCATCGCTGGTGGCGGAAACCGAGCGCCTGAAGCGGCAGACCAACAGTTTCAATTCGGTCGTGGTCATCCGGCCGGACGGGCACATCCTGGCGTCTTCACCGGCGTCGCTGCACCTGACTGGCACCTGGCTGGACAGTGCCGGCTTTCGCGAAGCCCTGGCCAAGCGCAAACCACTGATTTCTCCGCCGTATATTGCCAGCACCGGCCGGCTGGTCATTTTCATCTCCCATCCGCTCTTTGCCCGTAACGGACGCTACCTCGGCTATCTGGGAGGGACGATTTATCTGCACGAACAGAATATCCTGCAGTCCCTGCTGGGCGAAAACCATTATCGCGATGGTTCCTATCTGTATGTCGTTGATAATAAAAGGCGGCTGATCTATCACCGCGATACCGCGCGGGTCGGAACGGTGGTGAACGGAAATCCGGCCATCGAGGCGGTGATTGCCGGCAAGGCAGGCAGTCAGCGGCTGATCAACTCCCGCCATGTCGACATGCTTGCCGGCTATGCGCCAATGCATCTTACCCAGTGGGGCATTGTTGCCCAGCGCCCCACGGCGGATACCCTGGACGGGCTGAATGCGCTGATGCTGAGCATCATCCGCCATGCGGCGCCGTTCTTCCTGCTGTCGGTGCTCGGGGTGTGGTGGATCTCGCGGGTCATTGCCCAGCCGCTGTCCAGGCTGGCCGCCACTGCCAGGGACTGGGATTCGCCAGCGGCGACCGAGGAAATCAATCAGGTCCGGGCCTGGTATGACGAAGCCGACAAGCTCAAGCGGGCGGTGCTGGCCGGGCTGGGCCGGATCAACCAGAAACTGGGCCGGCTCAATGTGGAGAACGTTACCGATGAACTGACCGGGCTGATCAATCGTCGCGGCATGCAGGCGACGCTGGCGCAATGGCAGGCCGAACTACGGCCGTTTGCAGTGATCGCCATGGATATCGACCACTTCAAGTGGGTCAATGACCGGCACGGGCATGATGTGGGCGATCTGGTGCTGCAGTACCTGGCCCGGCAGATGTGCGAGGGCTCGCGCAGTGATGACCAGGTCTGTCGCAGCGGGGGCGAAGAGTTCTGCATGCTGCTGCCCGGTTGCAGCCTGGACATGGCGATCCAGATCGCCGAGCGCCTGCGCGAACGCATTGCTGCTACCAACTGTCCGACCGGGGAACCGGTCACCCTGTCGCTTGGCGTTGCCCACTGGCCGGGCAGTGCCGGAACCGTGACGGCCGTGTTGAAGGCGGCGGACGAGGCGCTGTATCTGGCCAAGCACAACGGGCGCAACCGGGTGGAAATGGCCGCGGCGGAAAAGTGAGCCGGTGAACCGAAGCCAGGGCCGGTCGCGGTTCTTTCGTGGTGGCCGGCATTGTGCGCAAACTCGTCCATCGTGCTGCATCGTCGGGGAATGAATGGCATGCGCCGGCTGGAGAAACCTGGAAACGGATCAATGGTTTGGCGGTTTTGCCGTGGTGGCGGTCCTGGCGTCTCCGGCGGCAGCCAATGACGAACGGGTGAATCCTGCCTGTGACGACGGTGGAAAAGTTGCGATCAGGGTGTTGACGCGTTACCGGTTTATGTACATAATTCGCCTCCTTGATCGCCGACGAAGGCAACGGAGACGGACCGGTCAGGAAATTGACAAGCGGCGGGGGCAACCCTGTCATTGCCAAAACAGCGCACCCGTAGCTCAGTTGGATAGAGTATCTGGCTACGAACCAGAGGGTCGGGCGTTCGAATCGCTCCGGGTGCGCCAGATGTCCCCATCGTCTAGAGGCCTAGGACACCGCCCTTTCACGGCGACGACCGGGGTTCGACTCCCCGTGGGGACGCCATAGTATCAAAGTGTGACACACGCACCCGTAGCTCAGTTGGATAGAGTATCTGGCTACGAACCAGAGGGTCGGGCGTTCGAATCGCTCCGGGTGCGCCATGTCCCCATCGTCTAGAGGCCTAGGACACCGCCCTTTCACGGCGACGACCGGGGTTCGACTCCCCGTGGGGACGCCAATTCAGGCGGCCGCTTCTTCTTTCGAGGAAGCGGCCGTTTTCACGTTCCGGCTTGCCCCGCTGCCCGGGCACGATCTGCCGGGAATAAGATAAAGCTGCATTCAATCAAGCTGTTGCTGATGCAGATCACAGCATTTTTACCGGAAAACCCCTGCAGTTTCCGAATTTCAAGCTTGCAGAGGGTTAGCCACTATGGCATAGTTTCACCACTCCACGACGAGACGCGGCCATGCCGGTTTCGGGTCCGGCCTGCCGGACTGATCGCTGGAGTCGTCGCTGAAAAAGTGTGACATGCGCACCCGTAGCTCAGTTGGATAGAGTATCTGGCTACGAACCAGAGGGTCGGGCGTTCGAATCGCTCCGGGTGCGCCATCCGTCTCCATCAGTTCCGGATTTGAAAAGGCCGCTTCGTCAGAAGCGGCCTTTTCGCGTCCGCTCACTGGTCCGGGCGGCATGTCTGCGCTACGCTGTGCGCGTATTCCTTTTCTCCGAACGATCATTGTCATGACGACTGTTTCCCTTGCCGGCCGCGAGCACGCGGTGGCCAATATTTTCTGCATCGGTCGCAATTATGCGGCGCACGCGTCCGAGCTCGGCAATGCCGTCGAAACCGACGAACCGCTGGTGTTTCTGAAACCGACCTCGTCGCTGCTACGTGAACCCGATCCGGTCCGGTTGCCGGTCTGGTCGGACGATATTCACCACGAATGCGAACTGGTACTGCTGGTCGGCCGCGATGCGCGTGACCTGGCGCCGGCGGAGGCGATGTCGGCGATCGCCGGCTATGGCATCGGGCTCGACCTGACGGCCCGCGACGTGCAGGCGGCGATGAAAGCCAAAGGCCAGCCGTGGACCAAGTCCAAGGGCTTTCCGGGGGCCTCCTGCGTGTCTGCCTTCGTTGCGGCCGGGCAGGTGGCGGCGGAGCGCTTCACCTTCTCGCTGCAGGTCAATGGCGAGACGCGCCAGCATGGCGACACGGCGCTGATGCTGTTTCCGCTACCGGTGATTGTCAGCTATCTGTCGACCCAATACGGGCTGACCGCCGGCGACCTGATCTATACCGGCACGCCGGAAGGCGTGGCACGCATTGCGGCCGGTGATCGCCTCGTGCTGACGCTGGACGGTGTGGTGTCGGCCGGCTTCGGGGTGATCTGATGGCGGATGCGCAAACCGGCCGGATCCGGCTGGACAAATGGCTGTGGGCGAGCCGCTTCTACAAGACGCGGGGGCTGGCGCAGGCGGCCATTGATGCCGGTCACGTCAGCCTGAACGGCGATCGTGCCAAACCGGCCCATGCAGTCAAGGTGGGCGACCGGGTCGGCCTGCGGCTGAATCAGCTCGAATATGCGCTGACCATTCGCGCCGTGTCCGACAAGCGCGGTTCGGCGACCATTGCGCGCGAGCTGTATGAGGAATCGGCGGAAAGCATTGCCCGGCGCGAGGAGCGCCTGCTGCAGCTGAAGGCCGAGCACGCGACTTTCCCGTACAGCGAGGGGCGACCGACCAAGAAGGCGCGTCGCGAGATCGATCGCTACCGGCGCGTCGACTGAGCCACGATACTGCCCGCGGTCTGGCCGTGCAGCCATGCGCCGTGACGGGCCGCCTGGCCGGCGCTCAGCCCCTGCGCCAGCAGGGCGGCGATCATGCCGGTCAGCGTATCGCCCTGGCCGGCCTGCGCCAGGCCCGGGTGTCCGGTCGGGTTGACGGTAAAGAAGCCGTCCGGCCCGGCCACCAGCGTGCCGCAGCCCTTCAGCAGCGCGACCGCGTTCAGACGGCTGGCCAACTGGCGGACGGCGGCGATCCGGTCGGACTGTACCGCTTCGGTGCTGGTGCCCAGCAGTCGCGCTGCTTCGGCCGGGTGCGGGGTGATCACGGTTGCGGCGCCCCGGGTCCGGCACAGGTCGGCCAGGCCGGCATCGGCGGCGATCAGGTTCAGGGCGTCGGCGTCGAGCACCAGCGGTCCGCCGCGCTGCAGCGTGTCCCGCAGCAATTGCGCTGCCGCCGGCGACTGACCGAGCCCGGGGCCGATCGCCACGACCGTGACATCGGTGTGGGCGATGGCGCGGGGGGCATCGTCGAGCATCAGTTCCGGGTATAGCGGGTCGACCGCCAGTGCCGGCTCCAGCAGCCCGATCCTGACCTTGCCGGCGCCGGTGCGCAGTGCTGCGCGCGCAGCCAGCAGGGCGGCGCCGGTCATGCCGGTCGCGCCGCCAAGCACGGCGACACAGCCGAAGCTGCCCTTGTGGGCATTCTGTTTTCGTGCCAGCCGGTGCGTAATGTCGTCGTCGGGCTGGTAGCAGGCGCCGTCGGCTGCCGGCCACCAGGCGGGCGGGATGTCCAGTGTGGCCAGATGCACGTCGCCGGCCTGGTCCGGGCCGTCATGGGTCAGCAGGCCGGGCTTGTCGGCAAGAAAGGTCAGGGTTTCGGTGGCGGCCACGGCGCAGCCGGTCACCCGGCCGCTCCAGGCGTCGAGTCCGGACGGCACATCGAGCGCCAGCCGGTGGCCGGAGATGCCGTTCAGCCAGTCGATGGCCGCACAGGCGGCCGCGTCGGGCGCGCGGCGCAGACCGATGCCGAACAGGCCGTCCAGTGCCAGCGCCGGTGCGGTGCGTGGCGCGACAACCAGGGTGACGCCGGCGGCCATGGCCTGGGCATGGGCACGCCGCGCGTCGTCGGTTGCCGGCTCGCCAAGCGGCAGCCAGGCATCGACACGATGGCCGCGTGCGGCCAGCCGGGCGGCGGCCAGCAGGGCATCGCCGCCATTGTTGCCGCGTCCGGCCAGCGCCAGGATCGGCTCACCGCGCACGATCCGTTGCTCGACCCGGTCGGCGATGGCGCCGGCCGCACGATCCATCAGCGGCATGCCGGCCTGCCCGGCGAGGGTTTCGATATGGCGCAGCGTGGCAAGCGTGTGGATCGGGCGGTTCATGTCAGTCTCCGGGGGCAGGCGGTGTTGCGGCAGGATCGGCCTCGCCCCAGCGCGCATGCAGCTGGTGCGGCACGCGCAACTGGTCGAGGATGCGGGCGACCACGAAGTCGACCAGGTCGTCGACCGTCTGCGGATGGGTGTAAAAGCCCGGCGATGGCGGCAGGATGATCGCGCCGGCGCGGGCCAGGCTCAGCATGTTTTCCAGATGGATGACCGAGAACGGCGTTTCGCGCGGCACCAGGATCAGCGGGCGGCGCTCTTTCAGGCTGACGTCGGCGGCGCGTTCGATCAGGTTGTCGGACAGCCCGTGGGCGATGGCTGCCAGCGTGCCCATCGAGCACGGGCAGACCACCATCGCATCGGACGGATTCGAGCCGCTGGCGACCGGGGCGAACCATTCGTCGCGACCATAGACCGCCAGCTGGCCGTCTGCGGCGTGAAAGCGGGCGGCAAGGTCGCGCTGGACCCCGGCCGGGCGGGACGGCAGGGTCCAGCCCATTTCCTGCCGGGCGACGATTTGTGCCGCCTGTGAATACAGCAGCCGGACGTGGACGCCGGCCTGCAGCAGGGTGTCGAGCAGGCGCAGCCCGTACGGCAGGCCGGAGGCACCGGTCAGGGCCAGAGTAACAGTGGCGGGAGGGGTCATTGGGGGCGTGAAGCGAGCAGTCGGGTGGTCATGATACCGTTCAGCGTGCCGGTGACGAAGGCGGCGGCGGCAAACAGCGGGACGAAATAGCCGAGGCCGTTGCTCGGAATCAGCCAGAGTCTGGCCAGCAGCAGCTGGCCGCCGATATGGCAGAACGCGGCAATCAGCGACAGGGTGACAGGGCCGAACAGGCGGCGGGGCAGGCGATGGGCGAGCGCCAGCCCGAGCAGGCTGGCCGCCCCCCCGGCCGCGCTGAGGAAGAAGCCCGGGGTGAACAGGCTGCCGAGCAGCAGCGCGGCAGCGAAAATGCGCAGGACGCTGACAGCGATGGCGGCGCGCAGGCCGAGCCGTTCCAGTGCCAGCAGGGTGACAATATTGGCAAAACCGGGCTTGATGCCGGGCAGCGGCGTCGGAATGCCGGCGTCGAACAGCGCCAGCACGATGGCCAGCGCGGCCAGCCGCGCCAGACGACGATCGGCCGGCAGGGCGTGCAGCTCGATGACGCGCTCAGTAGCCAAGGCTGTCGTACTCCTGTTGCCGGCGCAGGACTTCAATGCTGGTCCGGTTCGGCAGGCAGATCGCCATTTCGCCAGGGCGGGACAGCCAGCCGTGGCGCACGCAGTACTGGCGCGGGCTGGGATCGGTGGCGATGCGGGCACGCCCGTTGCGAACTTCGACCACGGTGGTGCCAAGCGGGCCGGGCACTGACAGGGTGCGGTTCAGCCGCAACGGCAGGTCTTCGACCACCCGGCCGTCGGCGCGCACGCGCAGGGTCTCGCCGATGCCGTCACGCCAGAAGTGCAGGGCGCTGGCGACGACCAGCGCCGCGCCGAGCAGCAGCGCAAGCGCGTCGCCGGCGCGGAGTGGAATCATGCTTCGTCGAGTTCGCGATGGCGGACCAGTACCGTCTGCTCGCCCTGGCGCAGGCGGGCGGCGAGGCGTTCGCCGAGATAGACCGAGCGGTGCTGGCCGCCGGTGCAGCCGATGGCGACGGTCAGGTAATTGCGGTTGTCGAGACGGAAGGCCGGCAGCCAGCGTTCGATCAGCCCGGCGATGTCGTCCTCCATCTGGCCGACTTGCGGCTCGGCGGCAAGAAAGGCAGCTACCGGGGCATCGCGGCCGGTCATCGGCCGCAGCTCCGGGTCGTAGTACGGGTTTGGCAGACAGCGGGTATCGAACACGAAATCGGCGTCGAGCGGCACGCCATGCTTGAAGCCGAACGACTGGATGATCAGCACCAGCGAGCCGATGTCGAGCGACACGAAGGTACGCACATAACGGCGCAGCTGGTTGGCGGACAGGTCGCTGGTGTCGATGCGATGGCCGAGCTCGGCGACATCGCCCAGCATCTGCCGCTCCTGGGCCACGGATTCGGGAATGGTCAGCGCGCAGCCGGACAGCGGGTGGCGGCGGCGGGTTTCGGAAAAGCGGCGGATCAGGGTATCGGTCTGCGCGTCGAGGAACAGCACGCGGACGTCGTCACCGCTGGCGCGCAGCGTGTCCAGCGCCGCCGGCAGCGCACCGAGTGCGGCCGCGGAGCGGGTATCGACGCTGATGGCGACATGGTCGTAGCCGAACGGGCGCACCTGCTCGACCACGCTGGTCAGCAGGCTGGCCGGCAGGTTGTCGATGCAATAGAAACCGCTGTCCTCGAGCATGCGCAAGGCGATGCTCTTGCCCGAGCCGGACAGTCCGCTAATCAGGATCAGCTGCATTTTCCTGCTCCCTCAACATGCGCGTCTGCCGTTCGATGAAGTCGCGCGTGCTGTCGATGCCCCTGAGCTGGAGAATGTAATTGCGAACGGCGGTTTCGACCAGCACGCCCAGGTTGCGACCGGCAGCCACCGGAATGGTGACCTTGCGGATTTTGACGTTCAGGACTTCCTGCGTTTCCGACTGGATGGCCAGCCGGTCGATGTCCTGCATGATCTGGTCGGTGGCCTTGACCAGATGGATGATCAGTTTGAGGATCTTTTTCGGCCGGATGGCGGTTTCGCCAAACACCGTGCGGATATTGAGGATGCCGAGGCCGCGCACTTCAAGGAAATCGCGCAGCATGTCCGGGCAGCGTCCTTCCAGGGTTTCCGGGCCGATGCGGAACAGGTCGACCGCGTCGTCGGCCACCAGGCCGTGGCCGCGGGAAATCAGTTCCAGTGCCAGTTCGCTCTTGCCCATCGCGCTGTCGCCGGTAATCAGCACGCCGACCTCGAGCACGTCGAGGAACACGCCGTGCAGCACGGTGGACACCGCCAGGACTCGCGCCAGGTAGATGCGCATCACGTCCATCAGGTACGGCGAGGCCTGGCTCGAGGCGATCAGCGGCACGCGCTGGTGTTCGCAGGCGGCCTTCAGTGCGGCCGGAACCGGCTGGCCGTTGGCGACGATGATGGCCGACATCGGCAGCCGGAACAGCTGCTCCAGCGCTTCGCGGGCCGCGTCCTGTCCCAGCTGGTTCAGGTAGTCGCATTCGGCGACGCCGAGCACCTGCAGGCTGTTCGGGTGGATCAGGTTCAGGTGGCCGACCAGGGCCAGGGTTGGCCGCTGGTCGTCGGTGCCGATCAGGTTGTCGATGCCGGACGAGCCGGCGACCCAGTTCAGATTGAGTTTCTGCCGGTTGTCCTGATAAAGCTTCCTGACCGTGATGCTAGGCATGGCTGTCCTGCTGGGTGGTCAGAAGCTGGAACAGGGTCTGGGCATCCGGTGCGGCGGCCAGCGCTTCGCGCAGCTGGCGGCGGCTGAACATCTGTGCGAGTTCCGACAGTACCTGCAGATGCAGGTCGGTTGCCTGCTCGGGCACCAGCAGCACGAACAGCAGGCTGACCGGCTTGCCATCGGGCGAGTCGAACGGAATCGGGGATTTCAGGCGGATGAAGCAGCCGGCGACGTCCTTGAGCCCCTTGGCGCGACCGTGCGGGATGGCAACCCCGTGACCGAGTCCGGTGGAGCCGAGTTTTTCCCGGGCGAACAGGCTGTCGAAAACGGTGCTGCGGGCAATGCCGTAGGCGTTCTCGAACAGGATGCCGACATGCTCGAACACGCGTTTCTTGCTGCTGACGTCGAGATCGACGAGCAGGTGGTCGGTGCTGGGCAGGATCTTTGCGATCAGACTCATGGTCGTCAACGAGTACGAGTAATCAAAACGGGGCCATTCTAGCCGGTTACGGCGGGAGCGTCTGCCGCATTAGTGGGCACCCCGGCCGGTCTGCACCAGCAAAGGGCGGACCGGCAGCGGAATGCCTGTGCCGGCACCCCTCCGGGCGCGAGGGCCCGCAATCAAACGGGGGGACTGCCGTTTCCGGCAGTCCCCCCCTTTCAGTCAGGCCTGAGCCAGCGGCACGACGACCGCGGGCGCTTGCCCTTGTGAGTCTTCTTCAGGCTCAGGCTTCGGAGCCGGCGGACAGCTCCTGTGCCTTGTGCGCCTTGTCCGAGAAGTGATCCGTACTCTTCTCCTTGTGCTTCAGCACCTGTCTGTCCAGCTTGTCTGCAACCAGGTCGATGGCCGCATACATGTCGGCTGCGACTTCCTCGACGTGGATGTCCTTGCCCTTCAGGTGAACGTCGACCGTCACTTTCTGGTCGAGTTTCTCGACCGAGAGGGCGACGTTGACGGCAATGACGTTATCGACGTGGCGGGTGATGCGGTCGATTTTTTCCGACAGGTAGTCGCGCAGGCTCGGAGTGACTTCGAGATGGACGCCGGTGATGTTCAGGTTCATACCCTAACTCCTTCTGGTGGGCTGGCGTATCCATGTTGCTGGATACGCAGGGGGCGCGCCTTGACGCGCGTTAAATCGTTTTCCGCTGGTTTACCGGTGGTATCAGCAATGCCTCGCGATACTTGGCGACGGTGCGGCGGGCAACCTGGATGCCCTCGTCACCGAGCCGTTCGGCCAGCACGCTGTCCGACAGCGGTTTGTGCGGGTCTTCGTCGGCAATCAGCTTGCGCAACCGCGCCTTGATGGCGGTAGCCGAGCATTCGCCGCCGGAATCGGTGTCCAGCGCCGTGCCGAAGAAGTACTTGAGTTCGAACACGCCACGCGGACAGATCAGATACTTGCTGCTGGTCACGCGGGAGATGGTCGACTCGTGCAATCCCAATTCGTCGGCGACGTCGCGCAGCACCATGGGGCGCATTGCGACTTCACCCTGATCAAAGAACGCCTGCTGTCGCTCGACGATGACCTGCGACACCCTGAGTATAGTGTCGGCCCGCTGTTCGATGTTGCGGATCAGCCACTTGGCTTCCTGCAGCCGGCCGGACAATTGTCCGGCCTCGCCGCGGTGCCGGCTGAGCATCTGCGCGTACAGCTGATTTACTTTCAATTTGGGCTGAGTCGCAGGATTCAAGAGGGGCAGCCAGATTCCGTTGCGATCGCGACGGACCAGCACGTCGGCCATTACGTAGTGGGTGTCGCCGCTGCCGAAACCGGCGGCCGGACGCGGGTTCAGCGAGGCGATCAGCGCCTGGGCCTGCCGGATCGATTCGTCGTCGGCGCCGGTGGCGCGGCGCAGCCGGGTGAAGTCGCGGTTGGCGAGCAGCGGCAGGTGGTGGCGGACGATGTCCTGCGCCAGCGGCCTGGCCGGCGACTCGGGCCGGGCCGCCAGTTGCAGCAGCAGCGATTCGGTCAGATCGCGCGAGGCGACACCGGCCGGCTCGAACTGCTGGACCAGGGTCAGCGCCACGGTCAGCTCGTCGGGATCGATCTCCAGTTCCGCCGGCAGATGGACGGCAAGCTCTTCCAGCGGGCAGGGCAGGTAGCCGTCGTCGTCCAGTTCCTCGATGATGACCATCGCCATTGCCCGGTCGCGGACCGACAGCGGCAGCTCGGCCAGCTGCGCCAGCAGATGCTCGCGCAGCGTGGTGGCCCGGGTCAGGTTCTGGTGCGGGTCCCAGTCGTCGTCTTCGTCGCTGCCGTTGCGGCCGTAGCTGGACCAGTCGTTGACCAGGTTCAGGTCGGTGGCGCTGTCGTCGTTGCCGCCGGCCCCGTCCTGCTGCTGCGGTGGCTCACGCGGCTCGTCATGGCCGTTGATGGCAATCTCGCCGGCATCGCTGACTTCCGCGCCGTTTTCGTCACGGCCCTCGTCGCGCTCCAGCAGCGGATTGTCGGCGATGAACTGTTCCACTTCCTGTTGCAAGTCCAGCGTCGAGAGCTGCAGCAGCCGGATCGACTGTTGCAGTTGGGGCGTAAGGGTCAGTTGCTGACCCAGCTTGAGCTGGAGGCTTTGCTTCATGGCCGCTGTCTAGAGGTGGAAATGCTCGCCCAGGTAGACGCGGCGGACATTTTCGTCCTCGACCAGCGCCTGGGGCTTGCCGGCGGCAAGTACGCTGCCGGCATTGATAATGTAAGCCCGATCGCAGATGCGCAGGGTTTCGCGAACATTGTGATCGGTGATCAGTACGCCGATGCCGCGCTCCTTCAGGTAGGAGATGATCTTCTGGATATCGATGACGGCAATCGGGTCAACGCCGGCAAACGGTTCGTCCAGCAGGATGAAACGCGGGCGCATGGCCAGCGCGCGGGCGATTTCCACCCGGCGGCGCTCGCCGCCGGACAGCGACAGCGCCGGGTTGTCGCGCAGGTGGGCGATGTTCAGATCGTCGAGCAGCAGCTCCAGTTCTTCCTGGATCTTCGCCCCTTTCAGTCCGGTCAGCTCAAGCACGGCGAGAATGTTTTCCTCGACCGTGAGCTTGCGGAAGATCGAGGCTTCCTGCGGCAGATAGCCGATGCCGAGCCGGGCACGCTGGTGGATGGCCAGATGGCTGGCATCGATATCGTCGATATGGATGTCGCCGGCATCGGCCGGCACCAGGCCGACGATCATGTAGAAACTGGTGGTCTTGCCGGCGCCGTTCGGACCGAGCAGACCGACGACCTCGCCGCTGTTGATTTCCAGCGAGACGTCCTGGACCACCGTGCGCTTCTTGTAGCGCTTCTGCAGGTGGCGGACGCTGAGGCGACTGGTGGCTTGCGTCATTTATTGGCGCCTTCCTTCTTTTCACGCGGCTGGATCACCACGGTGACACGGCCCTTGCCGCCCTTCATTGCCTGGCCATGGGCATCGCTGCGGGTGCCGGTGGCCTGGAATTGCTGGGTCTTGCCGTCGTAGATGATCACATTGCCGGTGACGACGTCGCCACCGCGCTGAACTCTGCCGTTGTCATAGATTGTAACCAGTTGCTTGGCGTTGTCGTAGTCAATGCGCTGGCCCTTGCCGTTGATCCACTCGACCTTGCCGTCGCTGTCAGGGTCGAGGCGCTGGCGGAAGGTGGCCGGGTTGCCGATGGCGGTGCCGTACTGGTTGCCGGCCTTGTCCTGGTTCACCGTCAGTTTGGCGGCGGTCAGCTTCGATGTGCCCTGGGTCAGGATCACATTGCCTTCGTAGACGGTCACGCCCTTCTGCTGGTCGAGACTGGCCTGGTCGGCTTCGATATTGATCGGTTTGCTGCGGTCGGCCTTTTCGGCATGGGCGGCGAGGGCGCTGCAGACGATCAGGGCACCTGCGGCGAGGCGGAAGGAATTATTCGGATTTCGGCGGAGCATAAGTCATCCTGACGCGCGATTTGAGTTTGTATTGTTGGGTGGCATCGGCGTAGTGGAAACCCACCGAGTCAATGCGGTTGCCGCCTTCGACGTAGATTGCCGGCGCCAGGGTGTCGGCGGTGCGCTTGCGCGTATCGACGGTCAAGCGGGTGGTGTCCAGCGTGGCCGGCAGCGGATGCTGCGCCGAAGGCTCTCGCCGGGCGCGGACCTTGCCGTCGAGGAAGGCGATGCCGGTATCGTTGTTGTACAGGCCGCTGGTGGTAAAGATCGACAGATCCTTCCGTCCCAGGCTGTACTGTTCCAGCGTCGAGTCGGTAAAGAATACCCGCTTGTCTTCCGGATATTGCCACATGGATTTGCCGAAGGCGTGGCGGTCGATGCGGCCATTGGCGTCGAAGCTGGTGCCGACAAAGTCGGACGCCATGTACTCGACCGTACCTCGGTTGACCGGGTCGCGGCCGGCCGGCAGCATCGACAGCAGGTATTCCAGCCACAGCGTCAGCAGGATCAGGATCACGGCCAGCAGCAGCGGGAACAGGCGCGAGGCATTGCGGAGAGCGAACATGGCTCAGTCTTCCAGGTACGGCGCGAGCGCCGCGTCCAGCGTGCCCTGGGCCTGCATGATCAGTTCACAGACTTCGCGCACCGCGCCGTGGCCGCCATGGCGACCGGTCACGTAGTGGGCGTGGCTGCGCACGATATCGGGTGCGGCCGGCACCGCGACGGCGAAGCCGACCTGGCGCATGACCGGCAGGTCGACCACGTCGTCACCGACATAGGCACAGGCGGCCGCGTCGAGCCCGGTTCTGGCCAGCAGATCGGCGAATGCGGCGCGCTTGCCTTCCGACCCCATGTACAGGTGATCGATGCCGAGCGCGCGCGCGCGATGCTCGGTGGCGCCGGAGGCGCGGCCGGTGATGATGGCAAGGGCGACGCCGCTTTTCTGCAGCATCTTCAGGCCGTGGCCGTCGAGGGTGTTGAATGCCTTGATTTCCTCGCCGGCCGGCGTGAAATACAGCTGGCCGTCGGTCAGGACGCCGTCGACGTCGAGGATCAGCAGGCGGACGGGAACTGCGAGTGCATGGACAGTGTGCATAGTCAGTATCGTGTTACACCACACCGGCGCGGAACAGATCGTGCATGTTCAGCGCGCCAGCCAGTTTGCCGTTCGTGTCGAGCACGAGCAGGCCGTTGATCTTGTTGGCCTCCATGACCTTGACCGCTTCGGCCGCGAGCCGGTCGGCAGCAATGGTCTTGGCGGCCGGCTGCATGACCGTGCCGACCGGGGTGGCGAGGAAATCCGCCTGACCGGCATCGATCAGCCGGCGCAGGTCGCCGTCGGTAAAGATGCCGCGCAGCGTGCCGTCCGCGTCGGCGATGGCGGTCATGCCCAGCCCCTTGCGGCTGATTTCCAGCAGCGCATCGCGCAGGCTGGCGTCCGGTGCGACCACGGGCAGCGCATCACCGCCGTGCATCACGTCCGAAACATGGACCAGCAAACGCCGGCCCAGGCTGCCGCCCGGATGCGACAGCGCAAAATCCTCGGCACGGAAATTCCGCGCATCGAGCAGCGTCAGTGCCAGCGCGTCGCCGAGCGCCAGCGCGGCGGTGGTGCTGGCGGTCGGTGCCAGACCGAGCGGTCCGGCCTCGTGTTCGATGGCCGCGTCCAGATGGATGTCCGATTCGCGGGCCAGCGTCGACGTGTCGCGGCCGGTCATGCCGATCAGGGTGACGCCCTTGCGGCGGATGGCCGGCAGCAGGGCGATCAGCTCACCGGATTCGCCCGAGTAGGACAGGGCGATCACCACGTCGCCGGCGGCAATCATGCCGAGGTCGCCGTGGGCGGCTTCGGCCGGGTGGACGAAGAATGCCGGCGTGCCGGTCGATGCCAGCGTGGCGGCAATCTTGCGCGCGATATGGCCGGACTTGCCCATGCCGGTCACGATGACCCGGCCACGGCAGGCGAGCACCGCGTCGACGGCGGCAAGAAAGCTGCCGTTCAGGCGTGCGGACACGCCCTCGATGGCTTGAGCTTCGGTGGCGAGAACATCGCGGGCAAGGGCGAGGCGATGGGCGGACAGGGATGCATTCATGTCAGGTCGGGAGGGCGCTGTCACCCTCCGTCAAAAGATGTCGTAGTGGGGGAGTATACCAAGCGTTAAACTCGCGGCGTTTCCGATACTTCATGCCACTGTCGATTTCCTGATGCATTCATTAGCACCTGTCGTTGCCATCCTGTTCGCCGCCGTCGGGGTCATCACCCTGTGCCGGGCGGTCAAAGTCCCCGCCATGCTCGGTTACCTGCTGGTGGGATTCATTGTTGGCCCGGGCGGGTTCGCGCTGATTGCGGGGACTGACCAGTCCCAGTTTCTGGGTGAAATCGGCATTGTTTTCATGATGTTCACCATCGGTCTTGAATTCAGTCTGCCGAAACTGCGGGCGATGCGGCGCATCGTGTTCGGGCTTGGCGCCGGCCAGGTGGTGGTGACCCTGCTGGCAGTCATGGTGCTGTTCATCGCGCTGGGCGGGCGGCCGCTTACCGGCTTTACGCTTGGCGCGGTGGCGGCCCTGTCGTCGACCGCGATCGTGTCCAAGCTGCTGACCGAGCGGCTGGAACTCAATGCGCCGCACGGGCAGATGTCGATCGGCGTGCTGCTGTTCCAGGATCTGGCGGTGGTGCCGATGCTGATTCTGCTGCCGGCGCTGGCCGGCAATGCCGAAACGCTGGCACTGGATCTGGCGATCGCCTTCCTGAAGGTCGTGCTGGTGATGGTGCTGCTGTTCACCGTGGGCCAGAAGCTGCTGCGGCCGTGGTTCCATGTGGTCGCCCGGCAGCGCTCGGGCGAACTGTTCATGATCAATGTGCTGCTGATCACGCTGTCGATTTCGTGGCTGACCGAACTGGCCGGGCTGAGTCTGGCACTGGGGGCTTTCGTCGCCGGCATGTTGATCGCCGAAACCGAATATCGCTACCAGGTCGAGGAAGACATCCGGCCGTTCCGCGACATTCTGCTCGGCTTCTTTTTCATCACCATCGGCATGCGGCTCGATCTCGCCGCGCTGGCCGAGCGTTTCTGGCTGGTATTCGCCTTTGTGGCCGTGCTGGTACCGGGCAAGGCCATCGTCATGTTCGCGGTGGCGCGAACCTTCCGCTATCGGGCCAATGACGCACTGCGAACCGCACTGGCGCTGGCACAGGGGGGCGAGTTCGGTTTCGTGCTGATCGCGCTGGCCGGCAACCTGGGACTGGTGGCGCCGGCGATCGAACAGGCGGCGATCACCTCGGTGCTGATCTCGATGCTGATGTCGCCATTCCTGATCCAGCAGACGCCGCGGCTGGTGCGCCTGCTGATCCGTTCGGACTGGGTCAGCCAGGCGGCCGATCTGCACCAGATCCTGGTGTCGAGCATGATGCGCAACGAGCACGCGATCATCTGTGGTTACGGTCGCAGCGGCCAGGCGCTGGCGCGGCTGCTGGAAAAAGAGGACATGAGCCTGTTCGCGCTCGATCTCGATCCGGAGCGGGTGCGCGAGGCGGCCGCGGCCGGCGATGCAGTGGTATTTGGCGATGCCGGCAAGCGGGAAGTGCTGCTGGCTGCCGGCCTGATGCGGGCCAAGGTGCTGGTGATTACCTTCGCCGATACCCATGCCAGCATGCAGATCCTGCGCGTGGCGCAGACGTTGCGGCCAGACCTGCCGATTATCGTGCGCACCGTCGACGACAGCGATATCGACCTGCTGCGCGAGGGCGGGGCGGACGAAGTGGTGGCCGAGGTCATGGAAGGCAGCCTGATGCTGGCCAGCCATGCGCTGATGGCGATGGGGGTGCCGATGAACCGGGTACTGCGCCGCATCCGCTCGGTGCGCGAGGAGCGCTACAGCCTGTTCCGCGGCTTCTTCCGCGGCATTACCGACGACACGCTGGCACTGGACGACTCCAAGCAGTCACGGCTGGGAACGGTGCTGCTGGCGCCGGGCGCGGCATCGATCGGCCAGTGTCTGGGCGAACTGGACCTCGGTGCACTGCATGTACAGGTGCGGGCGGTCAAGCGCAAGCAGGGTCGGGTGATCGGTCCGGACGATGCCTTCGTGCTGCAGGCCGACGACGTGCTGGTGCTGCTGGGTTCGGCCGAACACCTGGCGGCGGCCGAGCTGCTGCTGCTGGAAGGCGTCTGAGTCGCGGGTATGATTGGACATCATCAGGTCGGCGCCGGTCAGGCGCCGGGGGAGGAAAATCGTCATGAAAAGCATTGCCGACATCCGCAAGGATTACGCCAGCCGCGAGCTGAATGAAACCGACTGTCTGGCCGACCCGGTCAGGCAGTTTGAAATCTGGATGGACGAGGCCATTACCGCCGAACTGGTCGAACCGACGGCAGTACTGGTGTCGACCGTCAGCCCCGAGGGCCGGCCGGCGGCACGGGTGGTGCTGCTGAAGGGGGTCGAGAACGGCCGGTTCGTGTTCTTCACCAACTACCAGTCGCGCAAGGGGCGGCACCTGGAAGCCAACCCGGTCATCGCCCTGACCTTTTTCTGGCCGGGGCTGGAGCGCCAGGTCAATATCGAGGGCGTGGTCGAGCGCCTGCCGTCCGCCGCATCGGACAGCTATTTCGACAGCCGGCCTTACAAGAGCCGGGTCGGCGCCTGGGCCAGCGAGCAGAGCCAGCCGATTGCCGGTCGCCATGTGGTGATGGCGCGGTTTGCGCAGTACGCGGCCAAGTACGCGCTGCATGTTCCGCGTCCGCCGCACTGGGGCGGCTTTGCGGTGATTCCGGAGCGGATCGAGTTCTGGCAGGGGCGTCCGTCCCGCCTGCACGATCGCGTGCTGTACCAGTTGCAGGCCGACGGCAGCTGGAGCCGCGACCGGCTGGCGCCATGATGATGGCGGCGCCAGCGCTGGTCTGATTCATTCACGACGCCATTTTCAGCCCGAGAATGCCGGCCACGATCAGGCCGATGCAGACCAGCCGCGCCGCCGTGGCCGGGTCGTTGAACAGCACGATACCGAGGGCGGCGGTGCCGACGGCGCCGATGCCGGTCCAGACGGCATAGGCGGTGCCGATCGGCAGGTCGCGCAGCGCCAGCCCGAGCAGGACGATGCTGAACAGCATCGAGATGCCGGTCAGCACTGACGGCAGCAACCGGGTGAAGCCCTCGGTGTATTTCAGGCCGATGGCCCAGCCGATTTCAAACAGACCCGCGATAAACAGCATGAGCCAGGCCATGGTCAGTCCTTTCCTTGTGCGGGGAGCGAAGTCTCCCGCGTGAGTGTCAGCAGGCGTTCGATCACCGCTGTCCGCGTGACCGGGTCCAGCGGTTCGATACCGAACGCTTCATTCATCCAGATGCCGTCCACGGCCAGCCGCACGATGTGGGCCAGCAGCGGGTCGGCCACGTCTGCGGCGATCTGCGCCTGCCAGTCGCGCTGGCGGTCGGCATAGCGGGCGACCTGCTCCGGCCGGGTGCCGAGCGCGGCGATCAGCGAGGCTTCGCGCCGGGCAACGGTTTCGCTGTCGAGATCAGGCGGCAGCGCGGCCAGCAGGTAGGCGCGGACGCCAGCGCCGTGGCTGGGGTCAGCCTGCCGGTAGGCGTCCATGCGGGCATCGACCGCCCGGGTCAGCCGGGCGATCAGGGCCGCCACCAGTGCATCCTTGCCGGCATAGTGGTACAGCAGGCCGCCTTTGCTGACGCCGGCCCGTGCCGCCACGCTGTCCAGAGTCAGATTGGCGACGCCGTGTTCCATTACGCAATGTTCGGCCGCATCGAGAATGCGGTTCTGGGTGTCCGTTGTCGTCATGGCACCGAATGTAAACCGTCCGGACGGTACAGTAAAGTGCCGGGCGCGATGGCGGGCGTGCTGCTAGGCTGTGCGCCCCTGCCAGAAACCCGCCTGCCATGTACCGACTGATCGACCGCCAGCCCGACTTCATCATTATCGACAAGGCACCGGGCGTTGCCGTGCATCGCGACCAGGAAGCGCAGGGCCTGCTTGATGTCCTGCGCGCGGATCTGGGGTGCGACAGCCTGCATCTGGTACATCGTCTCGATGCGATCACCTCCGGCCTGATGGTGCTGGCGACGCATCGCGATGCCGCGCGTACGCTGTCGCAGGCGTTTCATGACCACCAGGTCGACAAGTTCTATCTGGCGCTGTCCGATCGCAAGCCGGCGCGCAAGCAGGGCTGGGTGACCGGCGACATGGACCGCGGCCGCCGCGGCAGCTGGCGCCTGTTGCCGACCCGGGTCAATCCGGCCATTACCCGGTTCTTCTCCGTCTCGGTCGAACCCGGCGTGCGCGCCTTTCTGCTGCGGCCGTGTACCGGCCGCACCCATCAGTTGCGCGTGGCACTGAAAAGCCTCGGCAGCCCCCTGCTGGGCGATCCGCTGTATCACGCGGCCGATGCGGCGAATGCGGCGGCCGATCGCGCCTACCTGCATCACTACGCGTTCGCCTTCGAGCTGGGCGGGCGCCGCTGGCGCTATGTCCAGCCGCCGACGACCGGTACGCATTTCCTGGCGGCGCCGTTTGCGGCAGCGCTCGGCCGTTTTGATGATCCCTGGGCGCTGGATTGGCCGGAATCATGTATAACTCGTTGATTTTAAATTTGATTGTTGAGTGGCTGCTGTCTGGCGAGGCCGGGCTTTCCAATGCAAGCCAATGATTTTGTTTGATAAAATGTCGCCGCGCGCTACATTCGATAGCCGAGCGGGGCATTTGCGGCTAGAATCGCGTCTATAGATAGCGATGCAACGGGTTGCCCTGGCCGGCAGCCCGTTTTGCTTGATCGGCCCGCGCAGCGAGCCCGAAGGCATCCGTGGCAGCATGCAGGCGGAGACGCCGGAACGGATACCGAGTCGGGTAGCCGGACCCGGCGTCTGTCGCCGTTGGCGATTTCGCCGGCCTGCGCGGATCGACACGGGCACGCCCGGCACGGGCGAGTTTCCGTCGGAGCACACCATGCAACAGCCTGTCATCACCGTATCCACCCTCGATCTCGACCGATTGGAGGCCCTGCTGGAGAATATCGACAGCAAGGCTTTCCCCGCAGCCGGGCAACTGGCCCGCGAACTCGATCGTGCCGAAGTGGCCGAGCCCGCCGACATGCCTGCCGGCGTTGTGACGATGAATTCGCGCGTGCGTTTTGCCGCCGACAATGGCGAAATCCGCGAATACACACTGGTTTACCCGAAGGACATGAACGGCAACCCGGACCGGCTGTCGGTGCTGGCGCCGGTTGGCGCGGCGCTGCTCGGCCTGTCGGTCGGGCAGACGATCGAATGGCCGATGCCGGACGGCGCGACGCTGCGTCTGACCGTGCATGAAGTGATCTGGCAGCCGGAAGCCGCAGGCGAGTTGCACCGCTGATTCGCGCGAAACCGACGGCCCGCATGAGCACCCTGACCGATCTGAAGTACCTGAAGACCGTGATCGAGACCGCATTGCTGGTCGCGACCGAGCCGCTGTCGGTCCATGACCTGAAGCGGCTGTTCACCGAATCGCTGCAGTCGGGCCTGATCTACGAAATGGTGGAGGAAATCCAGAACGAATGGCGGGGTCGGGGCATCGAACTCGTCAAGCTGGCCAGCGGCTGGCGCTTTCGCGCCCGGGCCGAATTCAAGCCTTACCTGGAACGACTGAGCCCGGAGAAACCGCCGCGCTATTCGCGCGCGGTGATGGAAACCATCGCCATCGTTGCCTACCGGCAGCCGGTGACGCGCGGGGACATCGAGTCCATTCGTGGCGTCTCGGTTTCCAGCCATGTGATGCAGACCCTGTCCGAACGGGGTTGGATCGAAGTCATCGGCCACAAGGACGTGCCGGGACGTCCCGGTCTGTACGCCACGACCCGCAAGTTTCTCGACGATCTCGGCATGAAGTCGCTGAAGGACCTGCCACCGCTCGCCGATATCGGCGCGCTGGTCATACCCGAAATACCGAATGACGACGCGGGCGCAAAAGACGCCGCGTCGGCGCAAGCATTGAACGAAAGCCCAGAAGATGTCGAAACCGAAGCCCAGTAACCAGCGCACTGCCCGCCAGCCGGCCGCGCGAACGCACCGCGACCAGCCGAAGGCGCCGTACTCCGCGCCGCGTGGTGGCAACCAGAAGCCGTTTGGCCGCCCGGAAGGGGAAGCGGGCCGTGGCGCGCCGCGCCAGGGCGGAGATCGCCCGGCCTACGGCGGCTCGCGTGATGACGACCGTCGTCCGTCCGGCCCGCGTGGCGAGGGCGGCTTCAGCCGTGGCCCGAAGCCGTTTGGCGACCGTGCGCCGCGCCAGGGCGGGGATCGTCCGGCCTATGGTGGCCCGCGCCAGGGGGGAGACCGTCCGGCGTTCGGTGGCCCGCGTGACGGCGGTGACCGTCGTCCGTCCGGCCCGCGTGGCGAGGGCGGCTTCAGCCGCGGCCCGAAGCCGTTTGGCGACCGCGCACCGCGTCAGGGCAGTGACCGCCCGGCCTATGGCGGCCCGCGCGGTGATGGTGATTTCAACCGTGGTCCGAAGCCGTATGGCGACCGTCCGCCGCGTCAGGGCGGTGACCGCCCGGCCTATGGTGGCCCGCGTGACGGCGGCGACCGCCGTCCGTCCGGCCCGCGTGGCGACAGTGATTTCAACCGGGGTCCGAAGCCGTATGGCGACCGTCCGCCGCGTCAGGGCGGTGACCGCCCGGCCTATGGTGGTCCGCGTGACGGCGGCGACCGTCGCCCGTCCGGCCCGCGCAGCGACAGCGGCTTCAGCCGTGGCCCGAAGCCGTATGGTGATCGTCCGCCGCGTCAGGGCGGCGACCGTCCGGCGTTCGGTGCTCCGCGTGACGGCGGCGACCGCCGTCCGTCCGGCCCGCGTGGCGACAGTGATTTCAACCGTGGTCCGAAGCCGTATGGCGATCGTCCGCCGCGTCAGGGCGGCGACCGTCCGGCGTTCGGTGCTCCGCGTGACGGCGGCGACCGCCGTCCGTCCGGCCCGCGCAGCGACAGCGGTTTCGGCCGTGGTCCGAAGCCGTTCGGTGACCGTGCACCGCGTCAGGGCGGGGATCGCCCGGCGTATGGTGGCCCGCGCGACGGCGGCGACCGCCGTCCGTCCGGCCCGCGTGGCGACAGTGATTTCAGCCGGGGTCCGAAGCCGTATGGCGATCGTCCGCCGCGTCAGGGCGGTGACCGCCCGGCCTATGCTGGTCCGCGTGATGGCGGCGACCGCCGTCCGTCCGGCCCGCGTGGCGACAGCGATTTCAACCGCGGTCCGAAGCCGTATGGCGACCGTCCGCCGCGTCAGGGCGGGGATCGCCCGGCCTATGCTGGCCCGCGTGACGGCGGCGACCGCCGTCCGTCCGGTCCACGTGGCGACAGTGATTTCAACCGCGGTCCGAAGCCGTATGGCGATCGTCCGCCGCGCCAGGGCGGCGACCGCCCGGCCTATGCTGGTCCGCGTGATGGCGGTGACCGCCGTCCGTCCGGCCCGCGCGACGGTGGCGACCGTCGCCCGTCCGGCCCGAGGCCGTTCGGTGGCGAAGGCAATGCCTATCGTGGCCCGAAGGCAGGCAATGGCGGACCGGCGGCAAGCCGCCCGGGCAGCTATCTGCCGGTGCTTCGTGCCAAGAAAATGCCGCAGCGCCATCTGTCGGGCAAGCTTGAGCAGAAAATGCTGAAGCTGCGCGAAACACGTATCGACCCGAACAAGGGGCTGCACGAAATGCGCCTGCAGAAGGCGCTGGCACTGATGGGGCTGGGCTCGCGTCGCGACATGGACGAGATGATCACCCAGGGCCGCGTCAGCGTGAATGGCGAAGTGGCCGAACCGGGCACGCGCGTCGTGCCGGGTGACAAGGTGCGCGTCGATGGTCGCCAACTGGCCATCCGCTGGCCGGACCGCCTGCCGCGCGTCATTGTCTACCACAAGCAGGAAGGCGAAATCGTCACCCGTGACGACCCGGAAGGCCGGGTCACGGTGTTCGAGCGTCTGCCGCAGACGCGCTCCAGCAAGTGGGTCGCCGTTGGCCGCCTCGACGTCAACACTTCCGGGCTGCTGATTTTCACCACCTCGGGTGAGCTGGCGAACCGGATGACGCACCCGAGCTTTGAAGTCGATCGTGAATACGCCGTGCGCACACTGGGCGCGCTGACGCCGGATCAGATGAAGGAATCGACCCGGGACATCGAACTCGAGGACGGACCGGCGCGCTTCCAGTTCATCCGCGAGGAAGACGACAAGGAAGAAAGTGCGAACCACTGGTACCGTGTCGGCCTGCGCGAAGGGCGCAATCGTGAAGTCCGTCGTCTGTTCGAACACTTCGGCCTGACCGTCAGCCGCCTGATTCGTGTCCGCTTCGGCATCGTCACGCTGCCGTCGCGGCTCAAGCGCGGGCAGTTCTACGAACTCAATGAACTGGAAGTCGCCAAGCTGGTGCAGTGGGCCGGCCTGACGCTGGCCGGAACCAGCGACGACGCCTGATCGTCTGCAGCGCCGCCGCGAGGGGGCGCTGCGTCTTTATCCCTGGAGGAACAAGCCCATGAACCGGTCCCGATGGATCGTTGCCGTCATGGCCTCGCTGCTTAGCGGTTTGCTGGTCGCCTGCGGTGGCAGTCCCGCGCAGGCGGAACCGGCTGCCGATACGGCGGCACTGCCGGCGCAGATCGCCGATACTGTGGATGTGGATGTGCTGAAGCAGGCGATGGTTGGCCGTTTCCGTGGCGAGTTGCCGTGCGCGGACTGCAGCGGCATCGACACCGACCTGACGCTGAATGCCGACATGAGCTACCAGCTGAGCGAAACCTATCTCGGCAAGGGCAAGCCGTTCGTGTCGACCGGCAAGTGGAATGTGGTCGATGGCACGCGCAAGATCGAGATCGACTACGACAAGCCGGGTCAGGGCCGCTATTTCCAGCTGGCCGGCAAGCACTTGCAGATGCTGGACAGTGACGGCAATCCGGTCGACAGCAAGCTGAATTACACGTTGACGCGACAGTAAGCACTGGCGCGTCCCGCCGCCTGCGTGCCGCTGGCGGCGGTTTTCCGCGTCGCCACGGCACGGGCCTTTCCCCCGGGTTCCGCCATGAACAAAGCCTTTACCCAGGAAGATGACAACGAACAGGACGACGACCTGCCGGTCGAGCGTCAGTTGCCGCGTTCGGGCAAGAATTACATGACGCCAGGTGGCTGGCAGCGCATGAAGGACGAGCTGTACCACCTGGTACATCGGGAACGGCCGGAAGTCACCCAGATCGTCAACTGGGCGGCCGGCAATGGCGACCGTTCGGAGAATGGCGACTACCTGTATGGCAAGCGCCGGCTGCGGGAAATCGACCGTCGCATCCGTTTTCTGACCAAACGGCTGGAAGTGGCCGAGGTGGTCGATCCGGAACGGCGCGAGCCGACCGACCAGATTTTCTTCGGCGCGACCGTCGTCATGCTGCGCGGCAACGGGCAGGAACAGACGGTCAGCATTGTCGGCGTCGACGAGATCGACGTGGCACGCGGCCATATCAGCTGGGTGTCACCGATTGCCCGGGCCCTGATCCAGGCACGCGAGGGAGACGAAATCCTGTTTCGCGGCCCTGACGGCGATGAGCAGATCGAGATCCTGGAAGTGCGCTACCAGCGCGTGGACCCCTGAGTTCATTGCGCGTAACCATCGTGCAGCGTCGCGTTCCGAAATGTAGTACCGGGGTTTTGGGTCAATTTTTGTGACATAATTGCGCCCAGTGATGACCGTTGGACGGTCCGCGGACCGGTTCCGCTCCGCCCTGTCCAGATTGCCCCGTGCCTGCCCGTATCCGCTGTGTGCCCTGTCTCGCCCGTCGACGCGTTCCGCGACGGCGGGCTTTCGTGCGCCCGGACCCTGCCGGTCAGGGGCAACTGGCGGTTGTCCAATGACAACCTCAGAGGAAATCGAAAAATGAACTCCAAGTTGCTGCGCATCCACGGCAAGGTCCAGGGGGTGTACTACCGGGACAATGCGGTGGCCCAGGCGGGCGAGCTCGGTGTCACGGGCTGGGTGCGCAATCGGCATGACGGCACGGTCGAAGCGCTGGTTTGCGGCGCGACCGAAGCGGTCGAGGCATTCATCAACTGGGCGCACAGCGGTCCCGCCGACGCCCGGGTCGACAAGATCGAACTGACCGACGGCAGCCAGCACGGCATGCCGCTGGCGTTCGAGCGCTGGCCGACGCGCTGACACGCATTCTTCAGGTATTGCATCCGGTTTGATCTCCTTTTATGACGTACGCTTGTGTTGCATCGCTGATGAATATGGATTGGGCGCTTAAGCTTGGCTTGAGAATTCAACAGGGATGCCGAATATTGTGACCGTCCAGGGGATCAGCTGGAATGGCAGTGATGTCACGGTGCCGCACCGGGTGAGAACATGGTGCACGAGCGGATGCGCCCAGGTCATTGATAAATCTGCCGTATCGAGTGCTGGCACCACCCGGCGAAATACGGTACGGGAGTCATCGTGAAACAGCAAACCGGCGGCATGACTCCGCCGGTTTGTGTTTTTCCGCAGCAGATCAGGCCGCCGCCATCCCCATGGCCGCCGCAATGCCGAGTCCCGCGAACAGACAGGCCGAGACGATGTGCACGGCGCGGGTCGGCAGGACATTGGCTGCCTTGTGACCGATCCAGACCGCCGGCGCATTGGCCAGCATCATGCCGACCGTGGTGCCGGCGACGACGGCGAACAGCGCGTCATACTTGGCGGCCAGCATCACCGTCGCGATCTGGGTCTTGTCACCCATTTCGGCCATGAAGAAGGCGATCACGGTCGCGGTAAACACGCCGGCGCCATCACGGATGCGGATTTCGTCCTCGTCGATCTTGTCGGGAATCAGCATCCAGACGGCCATGCCGACAAACGACGCGACCAGTACCCAGCGCAGGACGTCCGGGGAAACCAGCGTGACCAGCCACGCGCCCAGACTGCCGGCGATGGCGTGATTGACAATGGTGGCGACAAAGATGCCGGCGACGATAGGCAGCGGTTTGCGGAAACGGGCGGCGAGCAGCAAGGCCAGCAACTGGGTCTTGTCACCGATTTCGGCCAGCGCGACGACGCCGGTGGAGATGAAGAATGCGGACATGTGGATTTCCCGAGGCTCGATACGACACCATGATCGCGCGTCGCCCGAGCCTCGAAAGAGAGCGGACGGCGATCATGGGTCTTGCCGCGAAAAGTCTGTGCTTTCCGTCGCGTGCCACGGCCTGTCGGCCAAGTCTGTTGACACGCGCCCCCGCTGTGCTGCCGCGGGCCGGCTACTCCCCCAGGACTGGGTGCCCGGCAGAGCCGGGCGAGAAGAGCGCGCATTCTAGCGGCAGGGTGCGGGCGGCGTAAAGCCCCCGGCCGGCGATGCCGCGCGAAGCTTGCCGGGCGTGGCTGCCGCATGCCTATAATCCCGAGTAAATCAGTCGGAATTCATTGCACAGGAGTTCATGCGTCATGGCCAGATATTCGCTCGACAAAGACAAGATCCGCATCGTCCTGCTCGAAGGCGTGCACCAGAACGCGGTCGACGCGCTGCTGGCGGATGGCTACACCAATATCGTGCGTCATGCCAAGTCGCTGTCCGGCGACGCGCTGGCGGAAGCGGTCGCCGATGCACACATGGTCGGCATCCGTTCGCGTACCCAGCTGACCGACGCCGTTTTCGGTTCGGCGAAAAAGCTGATGGCGGTTGGCTGCTTCTGCATCGGCACCAACCAGGTCGATCTGGACGCCGCCGCCCGGCGTGGTGTCCCGGTGTTCAATGCCCCGTTCTCCAACACCCGCTCGGTGGCGGAACTGGTGATCGCGGAAACCATCATGCTGATGCGCGGCATTCCCGAGCGCAGCGCGCTGGCGCATCGCGGCGGCTGGCTGAAATCGGCCGATGGCAGTTACGAGGTGCGCGGCAAGACGCTGGGCATCATCGGCTACGGCCATATCGGCACCCAGACCGGCATCCTGGCCGAGAGTCTCGGCATGCGGGTGATCTACCATGATGTCGAAACCAAGCTGCCGCTGGGCAATGCGCAGCCGGCCGCATCGCTGGCGGCACTGCTGGCGGCGGCCGACGTGGTCACGCTGCACGTGCCGGAAACCCGCGAAACGCAGAACATGATCGGTGCGGCCGAACTGGCGGCGATGAAGGCCGGCGCCAAGCTGATCAATGCCTCGCGCGGCACGGTAGTCGACATCGATGCGCTGGCGGCGGCACTGAATGCCGGTCACCTGTCCGGTGCGGCGATTGATGTGTTCCCGGCCGAGCCGAAGGGCAATGACGACGAATTCCTCAGCCCGCTGCGCGGACTCGACAACGTGATCCTGACTCCGCATATCGGCGGCAGCACGGTCGAGGCGCAGGCCAATATCGGCGCCGAAGTTGCTGCCAAGCTGATCCGCTACTCGAACAACGGCTCGACGCTGAGCGCGGTGAACTTCCCGGAGGCATCGCTGCCGGCGCACCCGGGCACCGCGCGGCTGCTGCATATCCACGAGAACCAGCCCGGCGTGCTGGCCGCCATCAACGAGACCTTCGGCCGGCTGGGCATCAATATCTCGGCCCAGTACCTGCAAACCACGCCGACGCTCGGCTATGTCGTGATCGACACCGACAGCCCGGCGCCGGAAGCGGCGGTCGAGGCGCTGTCGGCGGTGCCGGGCACCATCCGCTGCCGGGTGGTGTACTGACCGCGTCGTGACCGGTGCATGAACAGACGCCCCCGTGATGAACAGGGGCGTTCTGGACTGACCATCAAGCCTTGCCTGAGAAGACCGGACGAGCGAAGCGAGGTTTCCCCGCGGCGGCGGGGACGGAAGGGGCAGGGCTCAATCGGGCAGACTGCCGTGCCCATGACGGATTCTGTCAGTCGGGCGTGCACCGACGCCACTGCAACCGTCGGTGCCCACCTTTGCCTGCAGTCTGCTCAGTGCCGGGTCGGGCTGGCCGGCTCGATCGGGTCCTGCGGACCGGCGAACAGCTCGGCGGCATCGTCTTCGTCGAACACGTATTTCTGCTGACAGAATTCGCAGGCGATCTCGACGCTGCCCTGTTCGGACAGGATGCTCTCGACCTCGTCGCGGCCGATCATGCGCAGCATGCCGCCGACGCGCTCGCGACTGCAGCTGCACTGGAAGGCCACGCTTTCGGCGTCGAAGGCGCGGATGACTTCCTGGTGGAACAGGCGATACAGGATGTCATCGGCCGACAGCGTCAGCAGTTCTTCCTGTTTCAGCGTGGCGGCCAGTTCGCGCGCACGCGGCCAGTCATCCTCGTCACCGCTGCTGCCCGGCAGTTTCTGCAGCAGCATGCCGGCGGCGCAATCACCGTCGGCGGCCAGCATGATCAGCGTGTCGAGCTGTTCCGAGCGTTCCATGTAGTGCGTCAGCAGGCTGGCGACGCTGCCGCCTTCCAGTGCGACAATGCCCTGGTAAGGCTCGGCGCCGGCCTGTTTCGGATCGAGGGTGATCACGCACTGCCCCTGGCCGGTCAGGGTGGCGAGGTCGGCATCGGCCGGCAACTCGCCATCCCAGCGTGCGGTCGCGCGCAGGGTGCGCGAGGCCGCATTGACTTCCACCACCAGCAGTCGCAGTGCTCCCTGACCCTGGATCTGCAGGATCAGCTGGCCGTCGAATTTCAGGTTGGCGGCCAGCAGGATGCCGGCGGCGGCCAGTTCGCCCAGGCGGTCGCGCAGCACCGGCGGGTAGTCGTGGCGGGCGTTGATCTCGCGCCAGCTGTCGTCCAGGCGCACCAGTGCGCCCCGGACCGGTGCCTCGTCGAACAGGAAGCGTTGCAGCGTGTCTTTTTTCATGTCGGAATCGTCTCCGTTTCGGTGTCGGTACCGGTGCTCAGCCGGGCGGTATAGAGGGTCATCGGCAGTGCCGAGCCGACGTCGAATTCGCAGCCGGCCCTGACGCCGAGCTGGGCGAGATCGGCGGCACCGCTGGCGCTGTCGAAGCCGGCGTACATGGCGCCGATGGCAAAATCGCGCCCCGAGCCGATGGCCCAGTAGCGGTTGTATTCATAGACTTCACGCATCGAGTAGATGGCGAAGATCCCGTGCGGATTGGCAATCAGCACGGTCATCTGGCTCGACTCGTACGGGTCGTCCTCCTCTTCCTCGGTCTTGAGGAAAAAGTCGTCTTTCAGCTTCGGATGCAGCTTGCGGAAGGTCTCGAAGATCGCCGGGCGGCTGGACAGATCGCGGTGCTTGAGGCGGGCCAGCGCCGACTGGAGCACCAGGTCGTGCGCGGCCGAGCCGGCGATGGCGATATAGCTGTCGTCGAGCTGGAAGATCTTGTTGTAACGGGCATCGTGAACGGCGGACAGGCGGGTGTCGCCGAAGGTGGACTGGCAATCGGCGGCAATTGCCACCTCGTCGCCTTTCTTCACCACCACTATGGTTGTCATGACAGGCTTTCCGGCATCAGCAAAGGCGGTAAGATTGGGTCCGTACACCGAAAACGCAAGCGCGGGCCCGCCTTTGGTCGCCCGCGTCGCTCCAGACCAGGGAATCCACACCGATGTGCCAGCTTCTGGGCATGAACTGCAATACACCGACCGACATCGTCTTTTCATTCGAGGGTTTCCGCCGTCGCGGCGGACTGACCGACCATCATGCGGACGGCTTCGGCATCGCCTTTTTCGAGGGGGCCGGCGCCCGGGTGTTTCTCGATGTCGAACCGTCGGCGCAATCGCAGGTGGCCGATTTCATCCGCGATTATCCGCTGAAGAGCGAAAATGTCATCGCCCACATCCGCAAGGCGACCCAGGGCGGCGTGTCGCTGGCGAATACCCACCCGTTCCAGCGCGAGATGTGGGGGCGCTACTGGGTGTTCGCCCATAACGGCAATCTGGACGGCTTTGCGCCGCCGGAAGGGCGCCACTACCGTCCCGTCGGCTGCACCGACTCCGAACGCGCGTTCTGCTTCCTGCTCGACACGCTGCGCCAGCGCTTCGACCACGAACCGCCGTTCGTCGAGCTGTACCGGCTGGTCAGCGAGACCGTGGCCTGGATCCGCAGCCATGGCACGTTCAACTTCATCCTGTCGAACGGCAAGTTCATGCTCGCGCACTGCTCGACCAGCCTGTACTACATCGTGCGCCAGGCGCCGTTCACGACCGCCCACCTGGTCGACGAGGACGTCAGTGTCGATTTTGCCGATCTGACCACGTCGAACGACCGAGTGGCCGTGATCGCCACCCAGCCGCTGACCGACAACGAGGTCTGGACCCCGTTCGAGGCCAACGAGCTGAAAATCTTCAAGTACGGCGCACCGCTGAAAACGGCACCGGGCATTGGCAAGGTAGCGCCGGTTCCGCCGTCCGGCGCCTGAGTCCGCCGGGCCCCGCCTTGTCGACAGTCAACCGGCGGCGCGGAACGTCTCACTATACTGGTGACGTTGTCGCATTGACGGGGGCTGTATCCATGGGGTGGGGGAAACGCGCATGATCGTCGTGATCGGTGCCGGGTTGTCGGGTCTGTCGTGCGCGTGGCATCTGCGCGAAGCCGGCGTCGAGGTGGTCGTGCTCGAAGCGGGGGACCGCGTCGGCGGCAAGGTCAGGACGGTCGAGGAGGCCGGTTGTCGTCTGGAACTCGGCCCGAACACCCTGTATGCCCATGATGGCCATCGCGCACTGCTTGCCCGCCTCGGACTGGACGGTGACATCGTCCCGGTTGCCGATGTGGCGCGCCATCGTCATGTGCTGCGTGGTGGCGAATACCGCACCTTGCCGGGCGGGCCGCTGGCCTTTCTGTGCGGGGGCGCCTTCAGCGCCCGCAGCAAGTGGCGGCTGCTGACCGAACCGTTCCGCCGCAACCGGCCGCGGCAGACGCCGGAAACGGTAGCGGCATTCTTTCGCCGCCGGCTGGGCCAGGAGATGGTCGAGCGGCTGATCGACCCGTTTATCGGCGGTGTGTTTGCCGGCGATCCCGAACACCTGCTGGCCTCGCTGACCCTGCCCGCGATCTATGACGCCGAGCGTGATGCCGGTTCCATCCTGCTGGGCATGCTCAAGCGCATGCACACCCTGCGTCGCCGCGACAGCTTCACGCTGCGGCACGGACTGGAAAGCCTGCCGCGCGCGCTGGCCGCCGGGCTGGACGTGCGACTGTCGTGCCCGGCACTCGGGCTGGAACGGGGTGACGGCGGCTGGACGGTCGTGACGGCCGCCGGGCCGATCGCGGCCGACGCCGTGGTGCTGGCGCTGCCGGCGCCGGCCGCTGCGGCGCTGGTCGAACCGTGGCTGCCGCGCCAGGCGCAGGATCTGGCCGGCCTTGGCTATGCGCCGATGGCGGTGGTGCACACGGTGTTCCGCCGCACCGACGTTGGCCATGCGCTGGACGGCTTCGGCGCGCTGCATCCGCGTGCCGAGCGGCCGTTCGCCGCCGGTGCCATCTGGTCCGGCTCCCTGTTCCCCGACTGCGTGCCGGCGGAAGAAACCCTGCTGACCAGTTTTGTCGGCGGCATGCAGTTCGTCGACCGCTACGCCGTCGATGACCAGGCCCTGCTGGCCGGGGTCAATGATGAGCTGGCGCGCACTTGCCGGACCCGGGCCGCACCGCTGCGGCAGCGGCTGACACGCTGGGCGGAGGCCTTGCCGCAGTACGACGAGCGCGCATTGCCGATCGCCCATGCCGCCAGCGTGCTGGCAGGCGAACGGCTGCACGTCTGCGCGAACTGGCATGACGGCGTGTCGATGGCCGACTGCCTGGAAAAGGGCGAGCGCCTGGCCCGGCGGCTGGCCGGCGACCGGACCGGCGCCTGAAGGCGCGCTTGCCCCGTGCGCGGCGGCGCGGTTAACGGTATAAAGGACATTGCCATGACCCCTGTATCGTTTGCCCATGTCCGTTCCCGTTCTGTCCGCGCTTGAAGCGCGCATTCTCGGTGTGCTGGTGGAAAAACAGCGCACCGTGCCCGATACCTACCCGCTGTCGCTGAATGCGCTGCTTGCCGGCTGCAATCAGAAGACCAGCCGCGACCCGGTGATGAGCGCCGGCGAGTCCGATGTGCTGGCCGCGCTGGATGCGCTGCGCAGCCATTCTTTCGTCATCGAATCTTCCGGCGGACGCGTGATCCGCTACGCACACAACACCGAACGCGTGCTGTCGGTGCCGACCCAGTCGGTCGCCATTCTGTCCACGCTGATGCTGCGCGGTCCGCAGACGGCCGCCGAGCTGCGCGCGAACTGCGAGCGGCTGCACCGTTTTGCCGACGTGTCGGCCGTCGAGGCTTTTCTCGACGAGCTGTCCGAGCGCGGCGACGGCGCGCTGGTCTGCATGCTGCCCAAGGCCCCCGGCAGCCGGGAAAACCGCTGGATGCACCTGCTGTGCGGCGAGCCCGGGCCGGAGCTGCTGGCCCCGGCCGCCGACACGCGACCGGCACCCCGCAGCGATGCGGCGCTGCAGGCGCGGGTCGAACAGCTGGAGGAGGAGGTCGCCGGACTGCGCGAGCGTCTGGACCGGGTGTGCGGCGAGCTGGGCCTGTAGCAAATGGGCTGCCTTTGATTCGACAAGGGCTTAACGAGTAGAATCCACCGCTAATTTATTGCCGGATCCACGCTGTCATGCTGACTTTTCAGGACATCATCCTCAAGCTCCAGACCTACTGGGGTCGCCAGGGCTGTGCGCTGCTCCAGCCGTACGATATGGAAATGGGCGCGGGCACCAGCCATACCGCGACTTTCCTGCGCGCCATCGGCCCGGAACCGTGGCATGCGGCCTATGTGCAACCGTCGCGCCGGCCGAAGGATGGCCGCTATGGCGAAAACCCCAATCGCCTGCAGCACTATTACCAGTTCCAGGTCGTACTGAAGCCAAGCCCGGACAATATCCAGGAACTGTACCTCGGCAGCCTGCGCGAACTGGGGATCGACCCGACCGTGCACGATATCCGCTTCGTCGAGGACGACTGGGAAAACCCGACCCTCGGCGCCTGGGGCCTGGGCTGGGAAATCTGGCTCAACGGCATGGAAGTGACCCAGTTCACCTATTTCCAGCAGGTCGGCGGCCTCGACTGCAAGCCGGTGCTCGGCGAGATCACCTACGGGATCGAGCGGCTGGCGATGTACCTGCAAGGGGTGGAAAACGTCTACGACCTGGTCTGGACCGTGACCCCGGAAGGCCGCACGCTGACCTATGGTGACGTGTACCACCAGAACGAGGTCGAGCAGTCGACCTACAACTTCGAGCATTCGAACGTGCCGTTCCTGTTCGGCCAGTTCAACCAGTTCGAGAGCGAGGCCCGCCGCCTGCTCGATACCGGGCTGGCGATTCCCGGCTACGAAATGATTCTGAAGGCGGCACACGCGTTCAACCTGCTCGATGCACGCGGTGCAATCTCGGTGACCGAGCGTGCCGCCTATATCGGCCGCATCCGCGCGCTGGCGCGGCTGGTGGCCCAGGCCTACCACGACAGTCGCGAAGCCCTGGGCTTCCCGATGTGCCAAACCGGATCGTGAGTCGCTAGATGAGGAAAACCGTCGTTTCCGCCGTCCTGTCCGCCGTCCTGCTGTCGTCGGCGCACGCCGCCCCGGTTTCCGCCCGGGCCCCCACGCCGACGCCGGTGTGGATGACCTACCAGAACGGAACCAAGCTGCAACTGGCCATCGACCGTGCGTCGTTCCGCTGGGTCGACGGCGGGCTGCTGCAGTTCCGTCATCGTGAAACCTTCGCCGACCAGAAGACCGAGCCGACGCTGAAGGTGCACTATTTCGTCCGGACCAATACCGTGGTGGTGGACTGCGCAAACGACCGTTATGCCCTTGTTTCTTCCGATTACCTGGATCGCAACGGGAAGCTCGTCTGGGCGACGACCTTCCCGCTGCCGCCGCACCTGTGGCGTTTCCAAGCAGTGGAGGAGGGTTCGATGGGCGCCAGCATGCTGGATATCGCCTGCCAGACCGTCCGCCACCCTGCCTACAAGACCGAATAAACTGCCATGACCACCCTGCTCGTAGAACTGTTTACCGAAGAGCTGCCGCCGAAGGCGCTCAAAAAGCTGGGCGAGCGTTTTGCCGACACCGTCCGCGCCGAACTCGCGCGCGCCGGTCTGATCGACGATGCCGCCGTCGTCCACCCGTTTGCCAGCCCGCGCCGGCTGGGCGTGACCATCTCCCCGGTGCTGGCCCAGGCGCCGGACCACGATGTCACCGAAAAGATCATGCCGGTCGGCGTGGCGCTGAATGCTGCCGGCGAGCCGAGCCCGGCGCTGGTGAAGAAGCTCGAAGCCCGTTCTATCCCGCTCGACGCGGTGGCGAAGTTCGAGCGTCGCCAGGACGGCAAGAGTGAAACCTTCTTCTACACCTACACCGCCACCGGCGCCCGGCTCGACCAGGTGCTGCCGGCTGCGGTGCAGGAAGCGCTGCGCAAGCTGCCGATCCCGAAACTGATGCACTGGGGCGACAGCGACGTCACCTTCGTGCGTCCGGTGCATGCGCTGATCATGATGCATGGCGATCGCGTGATCGATGGCGAAGTCCTCGGCCTGAAGTCCGGCCGGGTGACCGGCGGTCACCGCTTCCTGTCCGCCGGCGACATTGCCATTCCGTCCGCCGACGCCTACGCGCGTACGCTGTACGAACAGGGCAAAGTGGTGGCGAGCTTCGAAGCCCGCCACGCGCTGATCGACAAGCACCTGGCCGACCGTGCCGCGGCACTCGGCGCCACGCTGGCGGCCGATGACGCGCTGCTGGACGAAGTGACGGCGCTGGTCGAATGGCCGGTGGTGCTGGAAGCCGGTTTCGAGGCCGAGTTCCTCAAGGTGCCGCAGGAATGCCTGATCCTGACCATGCAGCAGAACCAGAAATACTTCCCGCTGCTGGACGCCGCCGGCAAGCTGATGAACCGCTTCCTGCTGGTGTCCAATCTGGAAACCGCCGATCCGACCCACATCATCCGCGGCAACGAACGCGTGCTGCGCGCACGGTTGTCCGATGCCAAGTTCTTCTATGAACAGGACCAGAAGCAGCCGCTGGAAGCGCGCATTCCGCGTCTGGCCGATGTGGTCTACCACAACAAGCTCGGCAGCCAGCTCGAACGCGTCGAACGCCTCGAACGCCTGTCCGGCGAAGTGGCCGCGCAACTGGGGGCCGACGCCGCGCTGGCGCGCCGCGCCGCCCGGCTGGCCAAGGCCGACCTGCTGACCGACATGGTCGGTGAATTCCCGGAACTGCAGGGCGTGATGGGCACCTATTACGCCCGCCTGGATGGCGAGCCGGCCGAGGTCGCTGCCGCCATCGAAGGCCATTACCACCCGCGCTTTGCCGGTGATTCGCTGCCGGAAGGCGCGATCGCGACCGCCGTCGCCCTGGCCGACAAGCTGGAAATCCTGACCGGCATCTGGGGCATCGGCCTGATCCCGACCGGCGACAAGGACCCGTTCGGCCTGCGCCGGCACGCCCTCGGCGTGCTGCGCATGCTGATGGAACAGCCACTGGACCTGCGCGCACTGCTGGAACGGGCCGTCGCCGCCTTCCCGGCCGGCACGCTGGCCGACGGCACTGCCGACGCCCTGTACGGCTTCATGCTCGAACGGCTGAAGAACCTGCTGACCGCCGACGCCGACATCCGCGCCGACGAAGTCGACGCCGTGCTGGCGCTGGCGCCGACCCGGCTGGACGAAATCCGCGCCGTGCTGGCAGCGGTGTCCGCGTTCCGCGCGCTGCCGGAAGCCGCCGCACTGGCCGCCGCCAACAAGCGGGTCAAGAACATCCTGAAGAAGGTGGACGGCGAGGTGCCGACTGCCATCGACCCGGCACGCTTTGCCGAGGAGGCCGAGCGCGCGCTGGCTGCCGCCATCGACGCCGTACTGCCCGATGTCGATGCCGCCTGCACCGGTCGTGACTACACAGCTGCGCTGTCGCGCCTGGCGGCGCTGAAGGCGCCGGTGGACGCGTTCTTCGACGGCGTGATGGTGATGGCCGACGATGCCGCCGTGCGTCGCAACCGACTCGCCCTGCTCGGCAAACTTGCCGGTCTGTTCAATCGCGTGGCCGACATTTCGCTGCTGGCGGAATGACCCACGCCCGTCACAAGGACGTCCATTGTCCCATCACGGTGCCAGCCCCATGAAACTCGTCATCCTCGACCGGGACGGTGTGATCAACCAGGATCGCGACGATTTCGTCAAGAACAGCCTCGAGTGGGTGCCGATCGACGGTGCACTGGACGGGATTGCCCTGCTGTCCCAGGCCGGTTGGCGCGTGGTCGTGGCGACCAACCAGTCCGGGCTCGGGCGCGGGCTGTTCGACATGCATGCGCTGAACGCCATGCATGACAAGATGCACCACCTGGTCGGCAAGGCCGGCGGCCGCATCGACGCGGTATTCTTCTGTCCGCACAAGCCCGAGGCCCATTGCAGTTGCCGCAAGCCGGCCCCGGGCATGGTGCTGGACATTGCCGAGCGCTTCGGCGTCAAGCCGGAAAGCCTGTGGCTGATCGGCGACAGCCTGCGCGACCTGCAGGCGATCGACACCGCCGGCGGCAAGGCGATCCTGGTCCGCACCGGCAAGGGGCGGCAGACGGAGAAGGCCGGCGATCTGCCGCCGCGCACCGAGGTGTTCGACAACCTGCTTGTCGCCGCCGAATGGCTGATAGCCCACGTTTCCTGAAGACTCATGCTCATATTCCGAAATCTGCTTTACTGGCTGGTGCTGTGCATCAGCATGCCGCCTTACTCGATCATTGGCCTGCTGCTGCTGCCGGCGCCGCGTCGCTTCCGCCAGCGGGTCATCGCCTCGTGGGCGCTGGTGCTGATGTGGGCGCTGGAACACCTGGTCGGTCTCAAGTACAAGGTGATCGGTCGGGAGAACATCCCCGATACGCCGTCGATCATTTCCAGCAAGCACCAGTCCGGCTGGGAAACCCTGGCACTGCAATCGATCTTTCCGCATCAGGTGTTCGTCGCCAAGCGTGAACTGCTGTGGATCCCGTTCTTTGGCTGGGGTCTGGCGGCGGCGTGCGCGATCATGATCGATCGCCGCAATCGCATGCAGGCCAACCGGCAACTGATCGAGCAGGGCGAGCAGCGGATTCGCGACGGCTTCTGGATCACCATCTTCCCCGAGGGTACGCGCACCGCGCCGGGCAAGCGCGGCAAGTACAAGCTCGGTGGCGCGCGGCTGGCCCGCGACATCGGTGTGCCGCTGGTGCCGGTGGCGCTGAACTCCGGCGAATTCTGGCCGCGCAACAGCTTCTTCAAGTACCCGGGCGAGATTACCGTGGTCATCGGCAAGCCGGTGATGGCGGCGGATGCTGGCGGACCGGAAGCGATGATGCGTCAAGTGGAGGAATGGATTGAAGCCCGCCAAGCCGAAATCAGCGGCGTCGGCCCGTGCGCGAGTCCCGAAGACCGTGCCCGTCGTCTGGCACGTCTCGCTGGCTGACCGCGAACCGCTGCAACTGGCAGTCGTGCGCAGCGCGCGGCGGACGCTGGCGCTGCACGTGACCGGGCAGGGGGTCGAGGCGCGTGCGCCGCTGACCCTGCCGCGCGAACGCATCGAAGGCTTCGTGCGCGAAAAGGCCGACTGGATCCGGCGCAAGCAGGCCGAAGTCATGGCCCGCGACGCCGCCAGGCTGGCCACGCCGCACAGTGTGCTGCTGCGTGGCATCGGGCATGCGCTGCATTTCATTCCCGGCAGCCCGCGCCGCGCGCTGTTTCGCGATGGCCAGTGCGTGGTGGTCGGCGCCGCCGACTGGGAAGCGGCACAGCCGCTGATTGCCCGCGCGCTGCGCGCCGAAGCCGCCGCCGATTTTCCGGCCCGGCTGCAGGCGTTTTCCGGCCACTGGCTGCGGGCGCCCCGGGCGCTGAAACTGTCGTCGGCGCGCAAGCGCTGGGGCAGCTGCACCTCGCGCGGGACGGTCAATCTCGCCTGGCGGCTGGTCATGGCGCCCGATTACGCCATCGACTACGTGATGGCGCACGAACTGGCCCATCTGCTGGAAATGAACCATTCGCCGCGCTTCTGGGCCGAAGTCGCCCGACTGTATCCGGACTGGCAGCGCGGCCATGTCTGGCTGAAGCGCAACGCCGCGCTGTGCGGCGTCGTGTAAGCGCCACAACATCCCTGACTTTTCTGGAGGAATACCATGCGCCTGCTGCACACCATGCTGCGTGTCGGCAATCTCGACCGTTCGATCGCTTTCTATACCGGGGTGCTCGGCATGCGGCTGCTGCGCCGCAATGACTATCCGGACGGCCGCTTCACCCTGGCTTTCGTCGGCTATGACGACGAGGACAAGGCCTCGGTACTCGAACTGACCCACAACTGGGACACCGACCATTACGACCTCGGCAACGGCTATGGCCACATCGCGCTGGAAGTCGCCGATGCCGCTGCCAGCTGTGATGCCGTGCGCCGCCTGGGCGGCAAGGTCACGCGCGAAGCCGGGCCGATGAAACATGGTTCGACCGTCATCGCCTTTGTCGAGGACCCGGACGGCTACAAGATCGAATTCATTCAGGCCGGTACCCAGCACGACTGATCGCAGTGAATGAAAAAAGGACTGACCGTATTTGAATACGGTCAGTCCTTTCTTTTTCCTGTTTTGCAGGCTATATGCACCTGCCGGCAAAGCCGGCGTGTATTCCCGCATTATAAATGGGGTTATAACGGCGTTGCCGGCCATGCCTAATAAACCCTGATTATGGCAGGGTTAAAATAACCCGAAAAAAGCCGGATTTATGCTTCCGATTCCCCTCCGGTCTGAAAAGCGTTGATACGAATCAATGATGATGTCCTGTGCCGGACCGCACTATCTGCATGCTAATTTATGCACAGGGGAGTGCCATGAGCGGAAGCTTCACCAAGTCAACCGCGCGCAACATCTTTTACGGTGGCGCGGTGTTTTTCTTTCTGCTTTTTCTCGGCCTGACTTTCGATACGGTCAATACCTTGCCCAAGCGTGACAACCGGGCACTGCTGACCGATCAGGCGATGCGCGGCAAGCACATCTGGGAAACGCGCAATTGCATCGGCTGTCACACCATTCTGGGTGAAGGTGCGTACTTCGCGCCCGAGCTCGGCAATGTCTATACCCGGCGCGGACCGGAATTCATCAAGGCGTGGATCAAGGCGCAGCCGACCGGGGCTCCCGGCCGCCGGCAGATGCCGCAGTTTCACCTGAGCGATCAGGAACTTGACGACCTGGTGGCCTTCCTCAAGTACACCAACGGCATCAACACCAACAACTGGCCGCCCAATGTCGAAGGTTGAGCACCATCACGACCGTTTGCGCCATCCACGCGGAGAAAAAAGATGAAATACCAGTCGCAGGCGGAGGCGAAGCCCTATTTCGTCGCCGCGATCGGCCTGTTCATCGGGCAGATCATTTTCGGCCTCATCATGGGCCTGCAGTATGTAATCGGGGACTTCCTGTTTCCCCAGATCCCGTTCAACGTGGCCCGCATGGTCCACACCAACCTGCTGATCGTCTGGCTGCTGTTCGGCTTCATGGGTGCGGCGTATTACCTGATCCCGGAAGAAAGCGAGCGCGAACTCTACAGCCCGAAGCTGGCGCGCTGGATGTTCTGGATCTTCCTGGCCGCCGGGGCGCTGACCGTGGTTGGCTACCTGTCCGTGCCGTACGCGACCCTGGCCCGGCTGACCGGCAACGATCTGCTGGCGACCATGGGGCGCGAGTTCCTTGAACAGCCGCTGCCGACCAAGGTCGGTATCGTGGTAGTGGCGCTGGTGTTCCTGTTCAATATCTCGATGACGGTGCTGGGCGGACGCAAGACCACCATCAGCCTGGTCATGCTGCTCGGCCTGTGGGGACTGGCGATCTTCTTCCTGTTCTCGTTCTACAACCCGAAAAACCTGGTGCTGGACAAGTACTTCTGGTGGTGGGTCGTGCACCTGTGGGTGGAAGGGGTGTGGGAACTGATTCTCGGCGCCATGCTGGCCTTCGTACTGGTCAAGGTGACCGGGGTCGACCGCGAAGTGGTCGAGAAGTGGCTGTACGTGATCATTGCCATGACGCTGATCTCCGGCATCATCGGCACCGGTCACCACTACTTCTGGATCGGCGCGCCGGAATACTGGCTGTGGATGGGGAGCGTGTTCTCCGCCATCGAGCCGGTGCCATTCTTCATGCTGACGGTGTTCGCCTTCAACATGGTCAAGCGCCGCAAGCGCGACCATCCGAACCGCGCCGCCACGCTGTGGGCGCTCGGTACCGGGGTGATGGCCTTCCTGGGCGCGGGGGTGTGGGGCTTCCTGCACACGCTGGCCCCGGTGAACTTCTACACCCACGGCACGCAGCTGACCGCCGCCCACGGCCACATGGCGTTCTACGGTGCCTACGTGATGGTGGTGCTGACCATGATCTCGTATGCGATGCCGCTGATGCGCGGTCGTGAAGCCAACAGCCAGGCGTCGCAGCGGATGGAAATCGCGTCGTTCTGGATGATGACCCTGGCCATGGTCGCCATCACCCTGTTCCTGACCGCTGCCGGCTTCAAGCAGGTCATGCTGCAACGCCTGACCGACACGCCGATGAACTTCATGGTCGCCCAGGACCAGATCTCGTCGATCTACTGGATGCGTGAAGTGTCCGGGCTGGTGTTCCTGGCCGGTCTGCTGCTGTACGTGGCGTCGTTCTTTGTCGGCGGCAAGTCCGCGCCGGCACGCAGCAACGCCTGAAGGTGCAAGCCCGGGGCCGGGCGGATTTTCCGCCCGGCCCCGGGCTGCTGACAAAGGTGGGTACCGGCGGTCACCGTGGCGCCGGTGCATGCCTGACTGACAGGGGAGATCGTGAGTACGGCTGCCTGCCTGATCTCATCCGGCCCCCGAGGACGTTCCATCATGTCTACCGCTTCTGCCCTTGATCCGCCCCGCTATCCGGGTGACCTGGCCATGTGGCTGTTCATTCTTGCCGAACTGCTGGTGTTCGGCGTCTTCTTTCTGGCCTACGCCTTTGCCCGCCAGCATCACCTGGCGCTGTTCGAGCAGGGACAGGCCGGGCTGAATCCGCTGACCGGCGTCGTGCATACCGTGGCGCTGCTCAGCGGCGGCTATGCCGTCGTGCGTGCGGTCGCGGCCATCCGCCGCGGACAGTCGCAGCGCTGTGCCCGCTGGATGTGGGGGGCGGTCGCCTGCGGCGCCGTGTTCGCCAGCGTCAAGCTGGCCGAGCTCGGTGCTGTCTTCGCTGCCGGCATCTCACTGTCGACCGACCTGTTTTACATGTTCTACCTGTCGCTGAGCGGTTTCCATTTCCTGCATGTGCTGCTTGGCATGGTCATGCTCGGCTATGTGGCCCTCAAGGCCGGCCGTGGCGGCTATGACGCCAGAGCGCACGATGGCGTGGAAACCGTTGCCTCGTACTGGCACATGGTCGACCTGGTGTGGGTGGTGCTGTTTCCGCTGCTCTACCTGCTGCGCTGAGTGGCTGCTGCGGGTCCGGGCTGGTGCCCGGCCACCTGCCGCCCCGTGTTTTTCCGTTCAACCCTGGATGCCGTCATGTCCCGTTCCACTTTCGATTGGCTGTTTCTGCTGTCTCTGACCGCGCTGGGCTTCGTGCTGACCGAGACCGGTCGCGCCGGCCCGGCGCTGCCGCTGCTGCTCGGCGGACTGACCTTGCTGAAGGGACGCTGGATCATCGACCGTTTCATGGGGCTTGCGCACGCGGCCGGCTGGCTGCGTGCCGCCGTGCTCGGCTGGCTGCTGCTGGTACTGGCCGGCCTGGCGTTCGCGTTCCGCCCCACGTTCTAGAAGGATTGCCCCATGCATGCCGACCCCGCCGCCATCCGGCCCCCGTTCTATCAGCCCGTCGCCGACGAGTGCGCCGTGTTCGAACTCGCCTTCCGCCAGCAGCTGCCGCTGCTGATCAAGGGGCCGACCGGTTGTGGCAAGACCCGCTTTGTCGCCCACATGGCAGCCCGACTGGGCGTGCCGCTGATTACCGTGGCCTGCCAGGATGACCTGTCGGCTGCCGACCTGGTCGGCCGCCACCTGCTTGGCGACGGCGAGACGCGCTGGCAGGACGGCCCGCTGACCCGCGCCGTGCGCCAGGGCGCAATCTGCTACCTCGACGAACTGGTCGAAGCGCGCAAGGACACCACCGTGGTGCTGCATCCGCTGACCGACGACCGTCGCATCCTGCCGGTCGAACGCACCGGCGAGGAGCTGGAAGCCCCGCCGTCCTTCATGCTGGTGGCGTCGTACAACCCCGGCTATCAGCACGCGCTGAAAACGCTGAAACCGTCGACCCGCCAGCGCTTTGTCGCGCTGACTTTCGACTACCCGGCCGCCGCGATCGAAACCGGCATCGTGGCCACCGAGGCCGGCGTGAGCCACGACCAGGCGGCCGCGCTGGTTGCGCTGGCGACCGACCTGCGCCGGCTGGCCGCGCATGATCTGGACGAAGCAGTCAGCACCCGGCTGCTGATCCATGCCGCCCGCCTGATGCAGGCCGGTTTGCCGGCCGGCAGTGCCTGCCGGGTGGCGGTGATCGAACCGCTGAGTGATGAACCGGCCACCCGCATGGCGCTGGCCGAGATCATTCGCGCCCATTTCGCCGACTGACCGGGCAGAGCAGAACGATATGGAAGAATGGGTTGGGGGCATATGGGACCGCTGGGTGCGCCGGGCGGCTTATCGCGGCCATCCGGCGGCCCGGGTCAGGCTGGACGAGGTCAGCGGCATGCTGGCGCCGCTGTACCGGGCATTTGGCGGTGCCGGTGCCGCGCAGATCAAGGCATCCGACAAGGAAGCGCATGGCGCGCGCCGGCGCTGGCTGGAACGGGTGGCCGGCATCGGCGAACAGACCTGCCATGGCTGGGCCGACGACGACGCGCTGTACCTGCCGCCCGGGCTGGATGCCATGCCTGAGGCGGCGCTCAATCGCGAACTGTATATCTGGCTGACCGCGCTGGCGGCCCAGGCACCGGTCGGTGGCGAGTGGCTGTCGCGCAGCCGGCGTGCCACCGCCAGTGTGCTGGCCCGCTTGCCCGGGCTGGCGTCGCGCTACTACCGACTGGTCGATGCGCATCTGGGCAGCCGGCCGGACCCGACCCGCTTGCCGGCGGACGAGGCGGCATGGGAGCGGGCGATCCGTGCCGCGCTGCTCAGACCCGAAATCGAACAAGCGCCCCCGCCCCCGGCGCGCTGGCCTCCGCATCCGGTACCGCTGTGGCTGCATCCCGATCCGCCGACGACCGCGGCACTGGCGCCGCGTGCCGACGCGGCCGATGCGGACGGCGACAAGGGCGAACTGATGCGTCAGGACGAGGCCGACCGCGTGCGCCGCAGCGCAGAACGGGTCGAACTGCCGGAGAACAGGAACGGCATGCTGATGGTGTTCCGCGCGGAGAGCATTTTCAGCTGGGCCGAATACCTGGAGGTCAACCGGCCGCTGGACGACGACGAGGACCCCGATCCGCGTGCTGCCGACGACCTGGACAAGCTCAGCATCGCCCGGGGCGGTCGCGCACCGAAAAAGCGGCTGCGCTTCGACCTCGACCTGCCGCCGGAAAGCGATGACGACCGGCCGATCGGCGCCGGCATCCTCTATCCGGAGTGGAACTGGAAAACTGGCGCCTATCTGCCCGACTACTGCCGGATCGAGCCGATGCAGGCCGACGAGGCGCCGCCCTGTGCGCTGCCCGAGTCGCTGGCACCGCTGGCGCGACGGCTGCGGCGCCAGTTCGAGCTGCTGCAGCCGGTCCGGGTGCGGCTGAATGCCCAGCAGGATGGCGACGAACTGGACCTGGATGCGGTCGTGCGCTTTGCCGCCGAACGCGCCACGGGCCATGTCGGCGACAGCGGGCTGTACCGGCGCCACAGTGGCGGCGCGCGCAGTCTGGCGACGCTGGTACTGGCCGATCTGTCGCTGTCGACCGATACCTGGGTCGGCAACGAGGCACGGGTCGTCGACGTGATCCGCGACGCGCTGATGGTGTTTGCCGAGGCGCTGGCTGCGAGCCGCGACCGCTTCGGTGTGTACGGCTTCTCGTCGGTGCGGCGCGAACACGTGCGCTTTCACGTGCTGAAGGATTTCGGCGAGGCGTGGAACGAGGCCGCCCGTGGCCGGGTCGCGGCGATCAAGCCCGGCTTCTATACCCGCATGGGCGCCGCCATTCGCCACGCAACCCGCATCCTGGCCGAACAGCCGGCCGAGCGGCGCCTGCTGCTGCTGCTGACCGACGGCAAGCCGAACGACCTCGACCGCTATGAAGGCCGCCACGGCATCGAGGACACCCGGGTTGCAGTCGCCGAGGCGCGTGCGCGCGGGCTGCTGCCGTTCTGCGTCACCATCGACCGCGATGCCGGCGAATACCTGCCCTATCTGTTCGGCAGCCACGGTTTCGTGGTCGCCCGCGACGCCGCCGAGCTGCCGCGACTGCTGCCACGGTTGTATTTGAGACTGGCGGCACCGGCATAGGCGACGGCCAGGCGGGTTCTTGATCCGGGTCGCCTGAGCGGGGGAGGGGCATGGGTATAATCGGCGCTTTTGTCCCGGCCCCTGCCGGGACTTGTCACGCCGGGCGTCCCTGCCGCCCGCAACCTGCCGAGCCATGACCAAACTGCCGATCCTGTTGTTTCTGAGTTGCGCGCCACTGGCGGCGCAAGCCGCCGGCCTGCCCGGTGCCGAGCTGTCGCTGGCCTGGGGGCTGCCGTTCGTCGGCATCCTGCTGTCGATTGCGCTGTGCCCGCTGTTCCTGCCGCATTTCTGGCATCACCATTTCGGCAAGGTCAGCGCCTTCTGGGCGCTGTCCTTCCTGCTGCCGGCCGTGGCGCTGTACGGCACCGGCGTCGCCGGCAGCGTGGTCGCCCATGCGCTGCTGGAAGAGTTCCTGCCATTCATCATCCTGCTGTTCGCACTGTATACGGTGTCGGGCGGCATCCTGATCAGCGGCAACCTGCACGGCTCGCCACGGCTCAATACCGGGCTGCTGGCGCTGGGCACCCTGTGCGCCAGCCTGATGGGCACCACCGGCGCGGCGATGCTGCTGATCCGGCCGCTGCTGCGCGCCAACGACAACCGCAAGCACAACGTGCATGTGGTGGTGTTCTTCATCTTCCTGGTGGCGAATATCGGCGGCGGGCTGACCCCGATCGGTGATCCGCCGCTGTTCCTCGGCTTCCTGAAGGGCATCGACTTCTTCTGGACCCTGCAGCACATGCTGCTGCCGGTCGCCTTTGCCGCCGCCGTGCTGCTGACGCTGTTCTATGCGATCGACAGCTGGCTGTACCGCCAGGAAGGCGTGCGCCGGATCGACCCGACGCCGGATTCGCCGCTGCGGGTGGAAGGCAAGGGCAACTTCGCGCTGCTGGCGGTCATCGTGTTTGCCGTGCTGCTGTCCGGGCTGTGGAAGCCGGGCGTGAGCGTTTCGCTGCTGGGTGTCGATACCGGCCTGCAGGATCTGGTGCGCGACGGGCTGATGCTCGGCTGCGCGGCGCTGTCGCTGTGGATGACGCCGAAGGCAGTGCGCGAACGCAACGAATTCGACTGGGGCCCGATCCTTGAAGTGGCCAAGCTGTTTGCCGGCATTTTCGTCGCCATGGCCCCGGCCATCGCCATCCTGCGTGCCGGCACCGAGGGTGCGCTGGCACCGCTGGTGCGGACCGTGACCGACGGCAACGGGGCGCCGATCGACAGCATGTACTTCTGGCTCAGCGGGGCACTGTCCAGCTTCCTCGACAATGCGCCGACCTATCTGGTGTTCTTCAATCTCGCCCATGGCGACCCGGCACACATGATGGGGCCGATGGCGTCGACGCTGATGGCGATCTCGGCCGGGGCGGTGTTCATGGGCGCCAATACCTACATCGGCAATGCACCGAACTTCATGGTCAAGGCGATCGCCGAGTCGAGAGGGGTTAGAATGCCGGGTTTCTTCGGCTACATGCTGTGGTCGGGCGCCATCCTGATCCCGCTGTTCGTGCTGATGACCCTGTTGTTCTTCTCCCTGTAACACACGCCGGGGCACGGCGGGATGCCGCGCCCGGACAGCCTTGCGAGTCGTCTCCATGCATATTCACATTCTCGGCATCTGCGGTACCTTCATGGGCGGCGTCGCCGCGCTGGCCCGCGCCGCCGGCCACACCGTGACCGGCTGCGACCAGAACGTCTATCCGCCGATGTCGACCCAGCTCGAAGCGCTCGGCATCGACCTGATGACCGGCTTCGACGCCGACCAGCTCGACCGCGTGAACCCGGACATGTTCGTGGTCGGCAATGTGGTCAAGCGCGGCATGCCGCTGATGGAGGCGATCCTCGACCGCGGGCTGCCGTACACGTCCGGTCCGCAGTGGCTGGCCGAGAATGTGCTGCACGGGCTGTGGGTACTGGCGGTGGCCGGCACCCATGGCAAGACCACGACCTCGTCGATGCTGGCCTGGGTGCTGGAGGACTGCGGACTGGCGCCGGGCTTCCTGATCGGCGGCATCCCGGAAAACTTCGGCCTGTCGGCGCGCCTGCCCGGCGAACCGCCGGCGGAGCCGGGCGGGCGCAGCCCGTTCTTCGTCATCGAGGCCGACGAGTACGACACCGCGTTCTTCGACAAGCGCTCGAAGTTTGTCCACTACCGGCCGCGCACGGCGCTGCTGAACAATCTCGAATTCGACCACGCCGACATCTTTGCCGACCTGGCCGCCATCGAAACCCAGTTCCATCACCTGGTGCGGACCGTGCCGGGCAATGGCCGGCTGGTGGTCAATGGCCGTGAACCGGCGCTGGACCGGGTGCTGGCGCGCGGTGCATGGACGCCGGTCGAACGCTTCGGCGCCGAGGGCGGCTGGCAGGCCGGCGACGCCGATGCCGACGGCCATTTCGACGTGCTGCTCGACGGCACCGTGGTCGGCCGCGTGTGCTGGACGCTGATGGGCGAGCACAACCGGCTCAATGCCGTGGCCGCCGTGGCCGCTGCCCGCCATGTCGGCGTGCGACCGGCGGACGCCTGCGCGGCGCTCGGCCGTTTCAGCAACGTCAAACGGCGGATGGAAGTGAAGGGCGTGGTCAATGACGTGACCGTCTACGACGACTTTGCCCATCACCCGACGGCGATCGCGACCACCGTGGCCGGCCTGCGTGCCCGGGTCGGTGACGGCGCCCGCATTCTGGCCGTGCTGGAGCCCCGTTCCAACACCATGAAGCTCGGCACGATGAAGGCGGAATTGCCGGCCAGCCTGGCACAGGCCGACCGCGTGTTCTGCTATGGCGCCCAGCTGGGCTGGAACCCGGCCGACGCGCTGGCGCCGCTCGGCGACAAGGCGGAAACCTTTGACGATCTGGATGCGCTGGTGGCCCGCGTCGCCGCCGTTGCCCGGCCCGGCGATCAGGTGCTGGTCATGAGCAATGGCGGTTTCGGCGGCGTGCACGGCAAGCTGCTGCAGGCGCTGGCGGGAAACTGAACGTGCCTGAACAGGATGCGGCCCTTCGGGGCCGATTTTTTTATGGACTGCATCTTCGGATGTATTTGAAAACTCAACGCAAGTTGCGTACATTTCATTTTTAATGAATGCGAACTTTACCGAGTTGCCCGCTATCGTCAGGACTAGCTGGATGACGACGCATTCTGCTGCCTGCACAGTGGCTGCTGAACAAACCCGATGCCGGTGATGTCATCCCGGAAGGACGAGGCGACGGACTTGTCTGCGGAAGGGCGCAAGGGTCTGAAGCAGAGACTTGAGCAGGAAATCAGGATGAGGAATCAATCATGAAACGCAATCTGTTTGCTGAATTGACTGAAGGCGTGGATGCGCTGCGCGCGGAACGAGAGGGCAAGGTGACCTTGCGCAAGCATCAGGTCGAGCGCAAGGCCCCGCCCTGTGTCAGCGCTGAAGAACTGCTGGCCTTGCGTACCCGGCTGCATCTGTCGCGGCCCGTCTTTGCCCGTTATCTGCGTACCAACGAGCGCACGCTGGAAAACTGGGAGCAGGGCCGTGCCAAACCCAATGCCCAGGCCGCAACCCTGATCCGTCTGGTAGAACGCTACCCGGATACCATGGAGCGGCTGGCTTCGATCTGACACGGCCCGGGGGCCTGTTACATATACTCGGCCACTCCGTAGCCGATGATGGTGATCAGGCCGAACACGAACACCACGCCGCCCCAGGTCGAGCGGTAGATCATCAGTCGCGGGACGCGCTTCATCAGCACGACCGGCATCACGTAGCAGTACAGCGCAATGACCGGTGCCGACATCGCGCCGATGATCTTGAGGATCGGCGGATTGAACACGGCCAGCATCCACAGGCCGGCGATCATGCTGATCGTGGTCCAGGTGCGCAGCTTCCTGTGATTGAATGCGGCCTTGCTGTCCTTGTCGGCATTCCAGGTCGCCAGGCGATAGATCATGCCGTCCAGGCCTTCGCGGGTGCCGATAAAGTGGCCGAAGTACGAGGTCACGATGGCGATCAGCGCGACGATCGGAATCAGGTAGCGCAGCCACGGTTCATTCGACTGCAGCGAGATCATGGTCAGCACGTCGACGTTGTTGGCCTTGGCGTCGACCATGCTCTGCGGCGTTTGCGACAGCACGATCGAAAACACGAAGAACATCACGAACACCAGCAGGATCAGGCTGTTCCACCACACCACGCGGTCGGTGCGCTTCACGGCTTCGTCCGGTGTCGCGCTCTTGCCGCGGTACGAACTGGCCAGCGCCGAACAGATCGGCGAGAAGTTCATCGAGAACACCAGTACCGGGAAGGTCAGCAGCAGGTTGCGGACCAGGCTGGCCGGTTCGATCGGCTGCTGGAATACCGACAGGTTCCAGTACGGAATCATGTACAGCGACAGCCCGAACAGGATGGCGATCAGCGGGTAGACCAGGATCGAGGTGACCTTCAGCACGGTATTCTCGCCGGCCACGATCACGCCGGTCAGGCCGACCAGCAGGATGCCGGTCAGCATCGGACGCGAGATGCCGTCGATGCCCATCTGGTTTTCCAGGAACGACGACACGATGTTGGTCACGCCGGTTGCGTAGCCGACACAGATGGTCACGATCGACAGGAAGTACAGCACGCTGATGGCAAAGCCCCAGTTGCGGCCGAGATCGTTTTCGACCACGCCGGTGATGTCGGTTGCCTGTTCACTGGACGCCACCATGCGGGTGACGCCACGGTGCGAAATGTAGGTGAGGGGCAGGATGATCAGAGTGAGGATGATCATCGGCCAGATGCCGCCCAGGCCAGCCTGGATCGGCAGGAACAGAATCCCGGCGCCGATGGCGGTACCGAATAGCGTCAGCACCCATTCCATGTCCTGACGTGTCATGCTCGCGTTCAAGATTGAACCCTTTCTATGAAGCGTGGCCTCGCTGGCCGCGCATGGACGGAAATGATTTCGGATGCCACGGGGGCATCCGTTCGTAAATCATGAAACGATTATAAAATGGAATGCCGTTGCGGCTGGCACTATCGTGCCAAATCTGTCTTTCCATGCCGCAATGTGGCGCCAAGCCCTTGATTACCGGTCGCTTGTCTGGCCGAACTGCATGTTGGATAGTGAATATGAAAAGCGGCCATTTGGCCGCTTTTGGTTGCAAAACGAAAAAATAAAAGTAAATAAAGTTAATACCCGAACGTCAATTATGACTTTCGATCATGCAAACAGCCGGGACAACCCGTCCAGCCCGACAAAACGCAGCGAGACGTCAGCGTGCTGGCGAACGACCGGTTTCGGGTGCATGCCGACGCCAAGACCGGCGGCGGCAATCATTTTCAGGTCGTTGGCACCGTCGCCCATGGCGATGACCTGTTCCGGTTCCAGTCCCAGTTCACCGCGCAGGCGGACCAGCCAGTCGGCCTTGGCCTGGGCATCGATCAGCGGGCCGGTCATCCGGCCGGTCAGCTTGCCGTCGATGATTTCAAGCTGGTTCGCGATGGCGTAATCCAGGCCGAGCTCTTCTTTCAGCCGATCGGTGAAATAGGTGAAGCCGCCGGAAATCAGCAGGGTACGGATGCCGCTGGCGCGGCAGTCGGCCAGCAGTTCGCGTGCGCCGGGCATCAGCGTCAGCCGCTCGTCGTAGACGCGGGCCAGCGCATCGACCGGCAACCCTTCGAGCAGGGCGACCCGTTCGCGCAGCGAGGCGGCAAAATCCAGCTCGCCGGCCATCGAACGTGCGGTGATGGCGGCGACCTGCGGCTTGACGCCGAACATGTCGGCGATTTCGTCGATGCACTCGATGGTGATCAGGGTCGAGTCCATATCCGAGACCAGCAGGCCGTAGTCGGCCAGGCGGCGGCCGGCCGGCACGAAGGCAAAGTCGATCCGGTGCTGGTCGCAGAAGGCATCGACGGCAGCATGACGTTCCGGATCGGCGCCAGCCAGCCGGTAGGCCAGCCCCGGTGCGACGGTGCTGGTATCGCGGGCGCCGGAAAGCGATGCCAGCGTGTCCAGGTGCGGCGCAGGGTCGACCGGCGCCTGAATGATCAGGTTGTGGGGCATGACGGCTCCAGTAGATGAGTGGCGTCCATTGTACGCAGGCCGCGCGCGGGAGGGGACAGCAGGCCGTGGCCGCGTTGTGCCTCGCGCAGCACGGCGCCGATCGCGCTCGGTGCCGCGCAGTCGTCCAGCTGACTGGCCGGCAGCCGATGCAGGGCGAACGGCCAGTCGGGCGCAGCCGTCGGCGCAAAGCCGGCGTCGGTAACGACGATCAGCACCGGTTCGGGCTGCCGGGGCAGATCGTCGGCCAGATGGCGGCACTCGCTGTCGAACAGCGTGCCTGGTGTGTCGGCGCAGATGACGCGCGACAGCGGCCGGTCCGGGTCGAGGCGCAGGAAACGCAGGCTGTGATCGGCAAAGGCCGGCAGACACAGCACGACGCCATCGTGCCCGGCCGCGATGCGTGCGGCCAGCGCAGCGGTCAGCAGCGTGACCGACTGCACGCTGTGGACCGTGACGCCATGCCGGTACAACGCCGCCAGCCACCGGCCCGGCGCCGCCGGCCTTGCCGGTGCGGAAAACGCCACCCGCCGCTGCGGAAGCCGGTGCAGCCCGCGGCAGGGCGCATCCGGAAACAGGCGCTCGAGGCGAAAGTGCACCCAGCGCCGGCGATGGTGCAGGGCGACCGGTGGCGTCTGCTCGACATGCAGCGGGTCGGCCGGGTCCTCGATCAGCAGGTGCAGGCCGGCGCTGCCGGCGCATTGTGCGGCCGCCTGCTCGCACTCGGCGTCGGTCCAGCTTGCCAGCCGGCAGGCGCCACGGCGGTCGTGGGTCCAGAGCGTGGCCAGTCCCGGTGTCAGGCACAGGAAGCCGGGCCGATGACCGATGCCGGTCATCGCGTCAGCTCGAGCGTGGCGCTGTGCAATGGCGACAGTACGGCACTCAGCACCCAGGCCAGGATCAATCCCAGCAGCACGGTCAGCGACGGTTCGATCAGTCGCTGCAACCGGTCGATGCCGGCGCGGATATCGCGCTGGTAGCCGTGATCGGCGTGGGCCAGCATCCGGCCGAGTGCGCCGGTCTGCTCGCCGAGCCGGATCAGCCGCCGCAGCCGGGGCGGGAACAGGCCGCCGGTCGCCAGCGCATCGGCCAGCGTACTGCCGCCGGCGACCCGGCGCCGGGCATCGGCCAGCGCGGCGGCGACCGCCCGGTTGCCGACCAGCTGCTCGCAGCGCTCCAGCACGGTCAGCAGCGGAATGCCGGCGCTGTACAGCAGGGCGAAACCGGCGGCAAAGCGCGACAGCGCGATCTGGTGCCGGATCGGGCCCAGCAGCGGCAGTGCCAGCCGCCAGCGGTCGGCGTGCTGCAGCAGCGGTGGAAACCGGTGGCAGGCAAGGCGCCAGCTGGCCAGCGTGAGCAGCGGCAGTGCTGCCAGCCACGGCCCGTACCGTTCGGCCGCCGAAGCGGTGCCAATCAGCAGGCGGGTCTGCCATGGCAGCGCGGCGCCGAGGCTGTCGAGAAAGCCGACCAGTTGCGGCAGCAGGTAGAGCAGCAGGAAGACGCAGACTGCCAGCAACACGCCGGCGACGAACAGCGGATACATCAGCAGCCGGATACTGTGCGTGCGCTGCTCGTCGTCCCGGCGCAGCATGTCGCTGAGCCGGGCGCAGATCACCGGCAGTTCGCCGCTCAGTTCCCCGGCTTCCACCAGCGCCACGATGACCGGCCCGAAGGCGCGCGGGTGGGCGCGCATGGCGGCGGACAGCGTACTGCCGCGCTCCAGGTCCTGCGACATGACCGCCAGTACATGGCGCATGGCGGCATCGACGCTGTCGTCGTCCAGTTCGCGCAGGGCATCGAGCAGCGGCAGGCCGGTACCGAGCAGATGTTCCAGCTGCAGGAAAAAATCGATCTGCGTGCGCCGCGACACCCGCCGCGGCGCGGCGCGGGTCAGCAGACCGGCGCGGGTTTCCAGATGGATGACCGTCAGCCCCAGCGCCGCTGCCCGCTGTTCCAGATCGGCCAGATTGGCTGCGTTCAGGCGGTGGCGGCGGACGCGCCCGTCGCGGTCGGCGGCAAGCAATTGATAGTGCATGGATCAGCGCCTCTCCGACAGATCGATGGTCCGGATGATTTCTTCCAGCGAGGTATCGCCGGCCAGCACCCGCGCGCAGCCCTGCTCGGCGAGCTCGCTGAAACCGCGTGCCTTTGCCAGCCGGCGCAGCGAGGCCGGGTCATCGTGCCGGCCGATGGCGGCGTCGATGTCGGCATCGATGCGCAGCAGCTCGGCAACCATGAAGCGGCCACGGTAGCCGCTGCCGAGGCAGGCCTCGCAGCCGCGCGGGCGATACAGGCAGATCTCGCCGTCGCTGACGCCGAGCAGCCGGCGCTCGCCGGCGTCGGGCCGGTCCGCCTGCCGGCAATGCGGGCACAGGCGGCGCACCAGCCGCTGGCCGAGGATGCCGCTCACATTGCCGACCAGCGTGTCGCGGCACACACCGAGGTCCAGCAGCCGTGGCAGCACGCCGAGCGCGGTCGGCGCATGCAGCGTGGCAAAGACCTGATGACCGGTCATCGCGGCGCGGAACGCCATGGCCGCGGTGTCGGCATCGCGGATTTCGCCGACCAGAATCGCATCCGGGTCCTGGCGCATCAGGCTGCGGATGCCGCTGGCGAAGTCGAGCTTGACGTTGTCGGTGATTGAAGTCTGGCGGATGCCCGGCATCGGGTACTCGACCGGATCTTCCAGCGTCATGATGTTCAGCGCGGTGCTGTCGAGCAGTGACAGCACCGCGTACAGCGTCGTGGTCTTGCCGGACCCGGTCGGCCCGGTGACCAGCAGGATGCCGGCCGGCCGCGCGCTCAGCGCCCGCAGCAGCGCCTGTTGCGCGTCCGGCAGGCCGAGTCCGTCCAGCGACAGGTACTCGCGCTGGCGATCGAGCAGCCGCAGCACCAGGTTCTCGCCGTGCAGCGTTGGCTGGGTGGCGGCGCGCACATCGAGGCGGCGGCCATCCGGCGACTGCGAGAAGCGACCGTCCTGGGGCGCGCGCGTCTCGGCGATATTCATGCCGGACAGGATTTTCAGCCGGGTCAGCATGGCCGGCCAGTGACGCTTGTCCAGCGTCCGGAACAGCTGCATGACGCCATCGAGCCGATAGCGGATGCGAACGAAGGTCTGCTCCGGCTCCAGGTGGATGTCGCTGGCATCGCGGGCGGCGGCATCGGCAATCAGGCTGTCCACCAGCTGCACCACCGGATTGCCGTCGACCGGCGCTCGCCCGATGACCTCGGCGCTGGCCCCGTCCAGCGCGCGCAGGGCGTCGTCCACTGCCGCCGCATGACCGTAGGCGCGGCCGATGGCCTGGGCAATGTCGGCCGCCGCCGCCTGGTGGGTACGCAACTGGCGGCAACGTGCGCCACCCTGCTGGCGGATATGCGCCAGCGCCACATTGTCGTGCGGACGCGACATGGCCAGGTCCAGCGTGCCACTGTCGGCGTCGAAGGCCAGCGGGAACGCCGCATGGCGGATGGCCAGCTCGCGCGGCAGCAGCGCCAGCAGGCGCGGGTCGGCCACCTGCCGGCGCAGGGCGCCGAGCACCGGCACGGCGGTCGACACCGGTCGTTGCTGCAGGGCGGCGGCACTGACGAAGCCGAGCCGGAGCAACAGCGTATCGAGAGCAACACCGGTAGCCTGTTGTTCGGCCTGCACCACGCGCAGCTGTGCTGGCGTCAGCAGCCCCCGGGCCAGCAGCCATTGGGTGAATTCTGCTTCCGGGGCACTCATCGTTCCTCCTCCAGCGTTGCCAGCCGGCGCAGGGTCGGTGCCAGCGGAAACCGGGCGGGCCGGGAGTCGGCCAGGGCCAGGGCCATCCGGTAGTGACGGATGGCTTCCTGTCGCTCGCCGCGCTGGTCCAGTGCGACGGCGAGGTTGTACGCATGGTCGGCCTGCGCCGGATCGGCTGCCAGCAGGGCGGCCCAGCCACTGCGCGCGCGGGCCCAGTCGCCATCGGCGCTGGCCTGGCGGGCCGGCGCCAGCCGCGGGTCGATCGGCGCTGCCGGGCGTGGCGGGTGGGCCGGCGTGTCCGCATGCGAGATCAGGCGGCCGCCGTCCGGCTGGATGCGCAGCCGCAGCCTGGCGGGCGGCGCGGGAGGGGCGGCATCGGGAACGTCCGCATCCGTCTCTTCCGCATCCGTATCGTCCATCCCGTCGGTGGGGCCGGTCCCGGCAGCATCAGGCGTGTCCTGCGGCGGGGGCGGCGGGTCGGCCTCGGCCACGAGGGGGGCATCGATGGCGGTCATGGGCAGGGTGTCCGCTGCGGGGGCCGCCGCCGCCCGGGGCAGGGCGGGGACGGGGGGCGCCGGCTGCATCGCCCGGACGATATAGCCGGCCAGCCCGAGCTGCGACAGCAGCAGTACGCCCAGCGCGGCAATGCGCCGCCGCCGCTGTCGGGCCTGCTGCCGGCCATATGCCTGCCACAGCGGCAGGGGCGCACCGGCATCCTGATCCGGATCGGCATCGACCGGCACCGGTTCCGGGCTGGCGGTGTCACCGGTTTGCAGTACGCGTCCGTCCCGGGGCCCGGCGGTCATCGGGAGGCCTCCAGCAGAGCGGCCGGGTCACCGGCCAGTGTCGGCTTGATGAACACCACCAGTTCGGTCTTGACCGTGCGTTCGTCACGGCTGCCGAACAGCACGCCGAGATACGGAATCCGGGCCAGCCACGGCAGGCCACGATTGTCATGCATCAGCCGGTCCTGGATCAGGCCGCCAAGAATGCCGACCTCGCCGCTCTGCAGCCCGAGCGTCGACTCCAGCTCACGCACCTGGACCTCCGGCACCCGGCTCTCGACCCTGGCCTCCATCATCTGCAGTGCCGGATCAGGCACATAGCCGGTGATATGGGTAATGGTCGGACGCACACTGAGCGAAATGCGGCCACTGGCCCCGATCTGCGGCACCACGCTGAGCACGATGCCTTCCGGCACGGTATGGACCTTGCTTTCGTAGGTGTAACTCGGGGTGGCGCCATCCCGGCTCCGGCTGCCGACATAGTCGCGGGTGACGCGGATGGAAAAGTAGGGCACGTCGCGCACCACCTTGAGAATGGCGACCTGATTGTTCAGCGCCATCAGCTTCGGGCTGGACAGCACCCGGGTGCGACCAAAGGTTTCCAGCAGACGCAGTGCGGCGCTGAGGTCGGCCCCTTTCCAGATCAGGCTGGCGCCCGGCGAGCCGGCGCCGGACGGAAAGTTGCCGATCAGGCGGAAATGGTCGAACAGGCGGTCCCAGGCAATGCCGGACTGGTAATGATTCGACAGTTCCACTTCGACGATGGTTGCCTCGATCAGCACCTGACGCATCGCCCGGCGGTGGACCCGTTCCAGCAGCGTGCGCACCTGACGGTGCTGGCGGGCGGTGGCGCGGACGGAAATCAGGCCGGTCTCGGGATGAACGGCCAGCTTGCCGCCCTCGCCATCGTCGGGGGGGCGCGACCAGGGATCGGCCGGCCGTCCGGCCGGGGGGGCGCCCGGTGTGCGCGACATGCCGGGCGGAGCAGGCAGGCGGCTGTCGCCGGCCGCGGCATCGGGGTCTGCCTGCAGCAGCACGGCGAGGTGGCGGGTCAGGCTGTGCCAGAAATCATTGCCGGCATGGCTGCCGATCCGGGTCGACGACCCGTTGTCCTGCGGGTTGCTGCTGGCGGCGACGGGGGCCGCCCCACCGGAAATATTGGCGTCGACATTCAGCGTGGACTGGAAATGACGGGAAATATTGACGTAGTCGAGCGTGTAGTGATGCAGGTAAGGCGTATCCGGCTCGACGACCAGCGTATCGCGGTCGCGCCGCCAGCGCATGTCGGCCTGCTCCGCCAGGCGGTCAAGGATGCGCGGCAGTGGCTGGCGGATCGCATGCAGGCTGACCTGGCCCTGCAGCTGCGGATGAATATCGATGTCGATGCCGGCATCGCCGGCCAGCCGGGTCAGCAATTCGCGCAAGGGCGCCGGCCGGTCGAGGCTGATGCTGTAGCGTCGGCCGCCATCGGCATCGGCCACGGGCGGGGCCAGCACCGGCGGCGGGATCGGTGCGGGAGGCGGTCTGCCCGGCACCGGGGGCGGCGTGGGCGGGAGGTCGGGAAAGGCTGCGCATCCGCCCTGCAGCAGGGACAGAAAAAGCAACAAGTGGGCAGGGCGGGACACGCGGGTACTTGGCATTCGGAATCCCCGGGGCGTGGCATGGGCGCAACGCGCATACGTCGTATGCGGATATTTCTGATGCTTCCCATTTGGCGAAGACGGCGTGCCGCCTTACAATGCTCGGCCACGTCAATGTGTTGGCGCGGGTGTCGCCGCCGGGTATGCCGGGGCGATAAGAGACAAATATGCTAATAAATTGATAATTTGCTGTATTCAGTAGCTGTTTTTCGGTTTTTGCCGACAAAATCATTTTTAATGCTTTCCGGATATCGTTGCAAGCGCGGGGATAGGGGCTGGTTTGAGTCAAGGCAACTTCATAGAGCTTGAGCACGTCGATTTCAGCTATGGCGACAGGCAGATCCTGCGCGATGTGTCACTGTGCGTGCCGAAAGGCAAGCTGGTCGCCATCATGGGCGGCTCGGGCAGCGGCAAGACCACGCTGCTGAAACTGCTGTCCGGCCAGGTCAGGCCTGACCGTGGCCGGGTGACGGTCGGTGACGCGCGGGTGGACAACATCGATTCCGCCGGCCTGTACCGGCTGCGCCGGCGCATGGGCATGCTGTTCCAGTTCGGTGCGCTGTTTACCGACCTGTCGGTGCTCGACAATGTGGCATTTCCGCTGCGCGAGCAGACCGATCTGCCGGAAAGCATGATTCGCGACCTGGTGCTGATGAAGCTCGAAGCGGTCGGCCTGCGCGGTACGGCCGGGCTGATGCCGGCCGAGCTGTCGGGCGGCATGGCGCGGCGGGTTGCGCTGGCCCGCGCGATTGCACTCGACCCGGAACTGATGCTGTACGACGAGCCGTTCACCGGGCTGGACCCGATTGCGCTCGGCACCATCGCCTTCCTGATCAAGCGGATGAACGCGGCACTCGGCGCCACGGCGGTCATGGTCACCCATGACGTCCACGTGTCGCTGGACGTGGTCGACTACATCTATTTCGTCGCCGATGGCGGCATCGTCGCCCAGGGAACGCCGGACGAGGTGCGGGTGTCGAACGATCCGTTCGTGCGCCAGTTCGTGCACGGCGAGGCCGACGGTGCGGTCAAACTGCAATATCCGGCGCGCGACTACGCGACGGATCTGGGACTGGGGAGGGCCGGACATGCTTGACGGACTGCGCGCCGGCCTGACCGGTATCGGCCACCGCATCATCGAAGGCGTATGGCGGCTCGGCTTTGCCCTGCGTTTTCTGCTGGCCGTGCTGACGCACTCGGGCACGGCGCTGCTGCGTTTCCAGCTGACCATTCGCGAAGTGTATTTCGCCGGCGTCCTGTCGCTGGTCATCATCATCGTGTCGGGCGCTTTCGTCGGCATGGTGCTGGGGCTGCAGGGCTATACCACGCTGATGCGCTTCGGCTCCGCCGATGCGCTCGGCAGCCTGGTGGCGCTGTCGCTGCTGCGCGAACTGGGCCCGGTGCTGGCGGCATTGCTGTTCGCCAGCCGCTCCGGCTCGGCGATGACGGCTGAAATCGGCCTGATGAAAGCGACCGAGCAACTGGACGCGATGGCGGTCATGGCGGTCAATCCGATCGCCCGCGTGGTCGCCCCGCGCTTCTGGGCCGGCGTGTTTTCGATGCCGCTGCTGGCGGCGCTGTTCAGCCTGATGGGCATCTTCGGCGGCTATTTCATCGGTGTGGTGATGATCGGCCTCGACCATGGTTCGTACTGGTCGCAGATGCAGGCGGCCGTGGACCTGCGCGACGATGTGCTCAACGGCGTGATCAAGAGTCTGGTATTTGGCGTGGCGGTCACCCTGATCGCCGTGTTCGAAGGTTATGACGCCCAGCCGACTGCGGCGGGTGTTTCGGCGGCGACAACGCGCACGGTGGTGACTTCCGCGCTGGTCATTCTGGCACTGGATTTCGTGCTGACCGCCTTCATGTTCTGATACGGATAGCTTTCACTATGAAAAGAGCCACAATTGATCTGTGGGTTGGCATCTTCGCCGTCATCGGCTTTGCTGCCATCCTGTTCCTCGCACTGAAAGTGGCGAACCTGACCACCGCTTCCAGTGCCAGCAGTTACCGGGTGACGGCCGAATTCGACAATATCGGCGGCCTCAAGGTCCGTGCGCCGGTCAAGGCCGCAGGCGTCATCGTCGGTCGGGTCGATGACATTCGCCTCGACAGCAAGACCATGCGGGCCCGGGTGATGCTGGCGCTGGACAGCCGCTACCCGTTTGCCCGCGACGTGGCGGCCTCCATCAATACCTCGGGCCTGCTCGGCGAGCAGTATGTCGCGCTGCTGGACGGCGGCGACAGCGAGCCGCTGCGTGCCGGGGACACCATCAGCATGACCTCGTCCGCGCTGGTGCTGGAAGATCTGATTGGCAAGTTCATGCTGAGCTTTGCCGAAAAGGGGGGTGACGACGGTGCGACCAAGTCGGCCGCCTCGCTCAAATGAACACGCTATCCGCCGCCCGCTGACCGGGTGGCGACGACTGACCGATACATTGTGAGATATCAAAAATGAAACGCATTGCCGCTGTATTTGCCTTCCTTGCCTGTGGCTTCATGCCCGTGGCAGCCTACGCAGACAACCCCGATGCCGTGGTCAGACAGACTGCGCAGCAGGTTCTGGAAACCATCCGCAAGGACACCGGCCGCAATCCTGCCCGTCTGCGCGGCGAGATCGAAGCGCTGGCGACGCCGAAGTTCGACTTCACCCGCATGACGGCACTGGCTGTCGGCCGCGGCTGGCGCCAGGCGACGCCTGAGCAGCAGGCACAGCTGACCGACGCGTTCCAGACGCTCCTGGTCCGGACCTATGCCTCGACGATGATCCGCTTCAAGAATGCCCAGGTGTCGGTCGCCGACAACCCCATCGTCAGCAGCAATGGCCGTGAAGCCACGGTGCGCAGCAGCGTGCAGACCGGCGACGCCAGCAACAAGCCGGTGCAGATCGACTACACGCTGTACCGGACTGCTGCCGGCTGGAAGGTCTACAACGTCACGGTCGAAGGCGCGAGCCTGGTGACTGTCTACCGCAGCAATTTCAACGAAGTGGTCAGCAAGCAGGGTATCGACGGCCTGATCCAGTCGATCCGCGACAAGAATGCGCAGCTGGCCGCCAAGGGCGGTGCCTGACATGAGCGAACGGCTGGCCCTGCCCACCCGCGTGACGCTGGCCGACAGCGCAGCCCTGCTGCGCACGCTGACCCCGGCCGTCGCCCGCGATGATTGCGTGCTGGACTGGTCGGCGGTGGAGTCTGCCGACTCCTCGGCGCTGGCGCTGGTCTTCGGCCTGCAGCGCGCGGCGACCGCCGCCGGTCGCCAACTGACCCTGACGGCCCTGCCGAACGGACTGGCCACACTGGCCCAATTGTACGGAGTGGAACATTTTGTCTCTCAAGCCGACTAGGGCCCTGACGGCGCTCGGTCTCCTGATCGCTCTCGGCGGATGCGCAACGGGTTCCAACCCGTCCGATCCGTATGAAGGCTATAACCGCAAGGTTTACGCTTTCAACAGTGGCTTTGACCGCCACGTCTATCGTCCGGTGGCCGAAGGCTACCAGAAGGTCACGCCGCAACCGGCGCGGACCGGCATCCGCAACTTCTTCGACAACCTGGCCGACATGCTGAGCCTGGCGAACAATATCGTCATGCTGCGTCCGGTGCCGGCGATGAGCGATTTCATGCGCGTCAGCGTCAATACCGTGCTCGGCCTTGGCGGCCTGCTCGATATTGCCACGCCGATGGGCCTGCACAAGGACCAGAAGGGCTTTGGCGACACGCTGGCGCACTATGGCTGGCAGAACAGTGCCTACTTCATGGTCCCGTTCTTCCCGCCGTCGACCATCCGCGACACGCTGGGTCTCGGTGTCGACTACCTGACGGTGCCGACGCGCGAACTGTTCACCACGACCTATACCGATGCCTCGGCGGTGATGGTGAATCTGGTCGACCAGCGCGCGCGCCTGCTGCCGCTGGACCCGGCGCGTGATGCCGCCCTCGACGAGTACACGTTCACCCGCGATGCGTGGATGGCGATCCGTGCCCGCCAGCTCGGCATTGCGCCGCCGCTGGGCAATGGTGACGACAACGAAGAGATCGACATCAACGAACTGGTCCCGGCCAATCACGGCGGTGCCGAGTCCGAGCCGCAGCATGCAATGCCGGCTGCGCCGGTCGAGCCGGAAGAACACATGGTGCATACCGCCCATGCTGCGCATGCCGCTGCCGCAGAAGCGCCGGAAGCCGGCAAGGAAGCCGTCGTCACGCCGTAGCGTGTCGTCTGCTTTCCGCGCCAGAAACCAGGCCCCTGACCCTCCGGTCAGAGGCTTTCTGCTGTTCCGTCCATCCGGAATGGACCAACGAAGCAGGATCTCCCCGTCGTGGCGGGAACGGAAGGGGCAGGGCCCGGTCAGGCAGACTGCCGCATTCACGATTCTTGCTGTCAGCCGGGCGTGTACCGGCACCACGGCGACCGTTGCAGCCCACTCCTGAGCAGTCAAAAGCCCCTGACCATCCGGTCAGGGGCTTTGGGGCCGGGCCGAAACGGCGTCCTACAGCCAGCGTGCCTCGATCAGATCGCGCAGTCCGGCCGACACGCCGACGCCAAAACGCTTGGCGATGCGGTCGCTGAGGCCGTCCTTCGGCGTCATGTCGACCGTGTCTTCGGCATGAATCACGTCGCGGGCGACCGAATTGACCGAGCCGTAGCCATCGACCAGTCCGAGCGGAATCGCCTGTTCGCCGATCCAGACCCGGCCGGTGAACAACTCGTCCCCTTTCAGCCGCGCGCCACGGCCGCGCTTGACCGCGGTGATGAACTGGGTGTGGATCGCATCGAGCAGACCCTGACGGATGGCGCGCTGTTCCGGCGTTTCCGGGCTGAACGGATCGCCCATGCCCTTGTCGCGGCCGGCGTGGGCCAGCCGGCGTTCGACGCCGAGCTTGTCCATCAGACCGGTAAAGCCGAAGCCGTCCGACAGCACGCCGATCGAACCGACGATGCTGGCCTTGTCGACAAAGATCTTGTCGGCCGCTGCGGCGATGTAATAGCAGCCGCTGGCGCAGACATCCTCGACCACCACGTACAGCGGGATCTTCGGGTGCAGTTTCTTCTGGCGCATGATCTCGTCGTAGACCATGCCGGACAGCACCGGGCTGCCGCCGGGGCTGTTGGCGCGGATGATGATGCCGCGGGTGCCGGAATCCTTGTAGGCGGCTTTCAGCCCGTCGATCATCCGGTTGGCGGTGTCATTGTTGCCGTCAATCGTGCCGCTGAGCTGCAGCACGGCAGTACGCGTGCCGGCGCCGGGCAGGGCTTCGGTCGAATCGCCGGACATGCTGGCGAACAGCGGCCACAGCACCAGCGCAATGACGACCAGCCAGGTCAGGCGGAAGAAAATGTTCCAGCGCCGCGTACGGCGCTGTTCGACAACGGCAGCCAGCAGGGTTTTTTCGACCACCTGGCGTTCCCAGTTTTCACTCATATGCGTATCGATTTCCGGTCAGAAGGGCGAGGGCGAGCTTAACAGAAACCCGGAGGCTCAGTCGGCCACCAGCCAGACACTGCCGTCGCGTTCGATGACCGCCACTGGTTCCAGTTTCTGGCCGGGACAGGGACCGAGCACGCACAGGCCATTGTCGGCGCGAAAATGGGCACCATGGGTGCTGCAGACCAGGTGATGGCCGTCGAGGCTGAAGAAGCGGCTGTCGTTCATGTCCAGCGGCATCGGCCGGTGGCGGCAGAGATTCAGGTAAGCGCGCACCTGCGAGCGGTAGCGGACCACGAACGCCTCGCCGCGCGGCGTGGCGAAGCGCACGCCGTCACCGCCGTCGACCAGCGCCGACGACGGGCAGATCAGCGTGGCAGCGAGGTCAGCCATGTATCGAAACCGGCAAAGTCGTCGAACACCGCCAGCGGTGCCACGGCCTCGAGCTGCTGACGCGGATGAGCGCCCTGCGCCAGCCCGCAGCCGGGCACGCGGGCGTTCTTCGCCATCAGCAGGTCGTGGGTGGTATCGCCGACCATCAGGCTGGCGCCGCGCTCGACGCCAAAGTAGTCGGTCAACTGGTCGAGCATCTCCGGATCGGGCTTGGACGCGCACTCGTTGACGGTGCGGGTGGCATCGAACAGGCCGCCCAGCCCGCTGGCTTCCAGCGCGCGGTCGAGCCCGGGACGGCCCTTGCCGGTGGCCACGGCGAGGAAATAGCCGGCCTGGCGGTAGGCTTGCAGCGCCTCGCGCACGCCGGGGAACAGCTCGACTGTCTCTTCGCCGGCCAGATAGTTGCGCTTGTAGGCTTCAACCATGCCGCCGTAGTCCGACTCGGCCAGACCCGGGCAGGCGACGCGCATGGCGTCACGCAGGCCGAGACCGATCACGTGCGACGCGCGTTCGCGTTCCGGCACCGGCAGACCGAGATCGGCGCAGGCGCGCTGGATCGAGCGGGTGATGTGCGCGGTCGAATCCATCAGCGTACCGTCCCAGTCGAACACCAGCAGGGAGGGAGGAGCAACCATCATGACTTCAGGCTTTCGGCAAAGGCGACCAGTTCGCGCGGCAGCGGGACTTCGAACAGCAGCGGTTCGCCGGTCAGCGGGTGGGGCAGGCTGAGGTGCCAGGCATGCAGGAACAGGCGTTTCAGTCCCTGGCGTGCCAGCATCTTGTTGGTATCGTAGTCGCCATACTTGTCGTCGCCGGCGATCGGACAGTCGGCCGACTGCATGTGGACGCGAATCTGGTGGGTACGACCGGTGCGCAGCCGCGCCTCGACCAGGGTAAAGCCCGGCAGGCGCTCGACAATGCGGAAATCGGTCTGCGAGGCCAGTCCGTTCTGCTCGTCGACGCGCACCCGGCGCTCGCCGTCCGGCAGCGTGTACTTGAACAGCGGCTTGCGTACCGACTTGCGCGCCGCCGCCCATTCGCCGACACCCAGTGCCAGATAGCGCTTGTCCGGAATATTGTCGCGCATCATCGCATGCAGCTTGACCAGCGCCGAACGCTTCTTGGCCAGCATCAGCAGGCCGGACGTATCGCGGTCGAGGCGGTGAACCAGTTCGAGGAAGCGGGCCTCGGGCCGCGCGGCGCGCAACTGCTCGATCACGCCGAAGCTGACACCGGACCCGCCGTGGACGGCAACGCCGGACGGCTTGTCGATGACCAGCATCGCATCGTCCTCGTAGACGATCGGGAACACCGCCGCCGGCACCGGCCGCGCGGCATTGTCGCGCACGGCGATGCGGATCGGCGGCACGCGCACCAGATCGCCGCCGGCAAGGCGGTAACTGGCGTCGATGCGCCCCTTGTTCACCCGCACTTCCCCTGCGCGGAGAATGCGGTACACATGGCTTTTCGGCACCCCTTTCAGGATCTTCAGCAGCCAGTTGTCTATCCGCTGGCCGGCCTCGTCTTCATCGATGGAATGGAAGGTGACGGAATCTTTGCTCGGAGGGGTCATATTGCTTATACTTCGGTCGCTTTATCGTTGCGACGCGACGCGCGTGGTGGCGGTGAAGCGTAACGCCTTCGACCGGTTGCGAAACGAAAATTTCGCCGCCAGCGGGTCTGGGGCGCACAGCCGGCGACGCAGTTTTTGCGTCGACCTGACGCGGTGAAATGACGGCTGGCGACAAAAAGGTTTGTATCGCTCACCGAAAAGTAGCGATGTTAATGCATTTGAGCGCACGACGCACTTTAGGCAAGTTCCTGTTTCCTGATGCCCTAGCCAGTCAGGAAACCATGCAGCGAAGTTTGACCCGACACGGCCCACACCCCGAAACGGCACCGCCAGACACTGTCGATGCCGTCGCGCCTGACGCGATGTTCCGGGCCGTGCAATACATGAGACGCCGGCTAACGCGATACTCCGTTCCCGATCTTTCCATCGAAGGCGCATCTTTCGGATAGCATCCGCCCGCAAAGCCGGCGGATGGTCAAAAACTGGCTGCAATTCCCGTGCGACGTGCGTGCTGGGAACACCAAACATGAAACGCATGTTGTTCAATGCGACGCAGGCCGAAGAGCTGCGCGTCGCGATCGTCGATGGGCAGAAGCTCATCGATCTCGACATCGAGACGGTCGGCAAGGAACAGCGCAAGGGCAATATCTACAAGGGCGTGATCACCCGCATCGAGCCCTCGCTGGAAGCCTGCTTCGTCGACTACGGCACCGACCGTCACGGCTTCCTGCCGTTCAAGGAAGTCTCCCGCACCTATTTCAACGCCTACGAAGGCGGTCGTCCGAAGATCCAGGACGTGCTGCGCGAAGGCCAGGAACTCATCGTCCAGGTCGAGAAGGACGAACGCGGCAACAAGGGCGCAGCGCTGACCACCTACATCAGCCTCGCCGGTCGCTACCTGGTGCTGATGCCGAACAACCCGCGTGGCGGTGGCGTATCGCGCCGCATCGAGGGCGAAGAACGCAACGAGCTGCGCGAACTGATGAGCCAGCTCGAAACCCCGCAGGGCACCAGCCTGATCGCCCGCACCGCCGGCATCGGCCGTTCGTTCGACGAACTGCAGTGGGACCTGAACTACCTGCTCCAGCTGTGGACCGCCGTTGAATCCGCCGCCGGTGCCCAGGCCGCGCCGTTCCTGATCTTCCAGGAAGGCAGCCTCGTCATCCGCGCGATTCGCGACTACTTCCAGCCGGACATCGGCGAACTGCTGGTCGACACCGAAGAAATCTGGGACCAGGCCCGTCAGTTCATGGGCCACGTGATGCCGGGCAACGTGAACCGCGTCAAGCTGTACAAGGACGACGTTCCGCTGTTCTCGCGCTTCCAGATCGAACACCAGATCGAAACGGCGTTCTCGCGCCAGGTTGCGCTGCCGTCCGGCGGCGCCATCGTCATCGACCATACCGAAGCACTGGTGTCGATCGACGTGAACTCGGCCCGCGCCACCAAGGGCGCGGACATCGAGACCACCGCGCTGAACACCAACGTCGAAGCGGCCGATGAAATCGCCCGCCAGCTGCGCCTGCGTGACCTCGGTGGCCTGATCGTCATCGACTTCATCGACATGGAAAACCCGAAGAACCAGCGCGAAGTCGAAAACCGGCTCAAGGACGCACTGCGTGCCGATCGCGCCCGGGTCCAGATGGGCAAGCTGTCGCGCTTCGGCCTGCTCGAACTGTCGCGTCAGCGCCTGCAGCCGAGCCTGGGTGAAACCAGCCACATGCCGTGCCCGCGTTGCCATGGCACCGGCTTCATCCGCGGCATCGAATCGTCGGCACTGCACATCCTGCGCATCCTGACCGAAGAAGCGATGAAGGAAAACACCGGCGCGGTCCACGTCCAGGTACCGGTCGACGTCGCGACCTTCCTGCTGAACGAGAAGCGTGCCGAACTGTTCGGCATCGAAGCCCGGCTGAAGGTCGAAGTGGTGCTGATCCCGAACATCCACTTCGAAACCCCGCACTACAAGATCACCCGTCTGCGCCAGGACGACATGACGGAAATCGTCGAAGACGACGGCCCGAGCTATCGCCTGGCCGAAGCACCGGAAGAAGACGCGATGGAAGCCTACCTGGCCGACCGCGTGAAGCCGGAGCGTCCGCAGGCCGCCGTGCAGGGCATCACCCCGCAGCAACCGGCCCCGGTCCGCGAAGAACCGGCCGCACCGGCTGCCCGCCAGAGCGCTGCCCGTCCGGCCACCGCCGCTGCCGCACCGCAGGGCCTGTTCCAGCGCATCATCGCCTGGTTCCAGGGCGATACCGACAAGAAACCGGCCACCCCGGCTGCCCGCCCGCGTCCGACGCCGGCTGCGCAACAGGCCGGCGGCAGCGATGCCAGCCAGAAGCGCGACCGCAAGCAACGTCACGCCAAGACCGAAGAACAGCGCCGCCGCTCGCCGCAACAGGGCGAAGGCACGCCGCGCCGCGAACGTCAGGATCGCAACCAGGAAGGCCGCGATCGCAACGACCGCACGCCGGAAAACCGTGGCGAACGCAACGACAATCGCCAGGAACGCGGTGACAACCGTCAGGAACGTGGCGAACGCAACCCGGAACGCAACACCCACGAACGTCGCGAACGCGGCGATCGCAACCCGGAAAGCCGCGAACGCAATGACGTCCGCGCCGAACGTGGCGAGCGTCCGGAACGCCGCCCGGTCGAGCGTCAGGAACGCCAGGAACGTCAGGACGTGCCGGCACCGGAAGTCCGCGCCGAAGCCGCCGAAGGCCGTCAGCCGCGCGAACCGCGTGAACGCCGCCGCAACCCGCGCCGTGAAGAACAGCGCGATGCCCCGGCTGCCGACGAGCTGATCAACAAGCCGGTCACCATCGGTGACCTGCCGCCGGCCGAAGAAGAAGCACCGGAAGCCGAAACCGAACGCGCCGAACGCAGCAACCGTCGTCGTCGCGGCCGTCGTGGCGGAGAACGTCGCCCGGAAGCGGAAGACAACGGCGTCGCCAGCAACGGTGACATGCCGCTTGCCGCCGAGCCGAAACCGGCTGCCGAACCGCGCGCAGAACGCCAGGAGCGTCAGGAACGGCCGGAGCGCCAGCCGCGTCAGGAACGCCAGCCGCGTCAGGAGCGTCAGGAACGCCCGGTCGTGGCCGAGCAGCCGGCGCAGGAAGTCCGCGCCGACATCGCTGAACCGGCACCGGCAGAAGCCCGCGAAGTGCAGGCTGATGCCCGCGCCACCTGGATCGAAGAGGGCGGTTCGCAGTCCGGCATCGACATGCTGAACACGACGCCGGAAGAAGTGCCGGTCAAACCGGCCCAGATTCTGGCCGAAGCCGAACCGGTGGCTGCAAAGCCGGCCGCGCCGGCAGTGATCGAAACGCCGAAGGTCGAAGCCGAAGCCGTGGCCCCGGTGATCGAAGCCGCTCCGGTGGTCGAGAAGGTTGAAGCCAGGGTCGAGGTAGCACCGGTGGTGGAACGCGTCGAAGCGCCCAAACCGGTCGAAATCAAGGCCGAAGCGCCGGTAGCCAGAGCTGCTGAAGTCGCCGCCCCGGTCGCCGACGGGCTGGTCATGGTCAGCACCAGGGCCGTTACCACCCCGGTTGCCGAAACCGAAGTGGCCCCGACCGCCCCGGTCCGCCGTCGCAACCAGCAGCGCCAGCAGCAGCCCGTCGTGGCCGAGCCGGTATCGCTGGTCCAGATCGAGACCGCAGGTCATGACACCCCGGCCGACACGGCCGAGACCCCGGCCGCCGAAGCCCGCCGCCGCGCCGACGTGGCCCAGCCCGCCGCTGCCGGCGACGCTGGCCAGAACGGCCTGTCGCAGGTCGAGACGCGCCACTAAGCGGAAGTCCGTCAACCTTCTGCATGCAGGGGGTTGACGGAATCAGCAGGCTTCCGTAGAATCTCTTTTCTCGATTCCCCGATAGCTCAGTTGGTAGAGCGCCGGACTGTTAATCCGTAGGTCCCTGGTTCGAGCCCAGGTCGGGGAGCCAGAATTCAAACGCCGTGAACGCATGTTCACGGCGTTTTCATTTGTGGGTTGCCGGGAGAAACAGGCCGGATGGCCGCCGGTGTGCGAGGCTGCTATCGTACTGGCTGCGGTGTGCATGAGCCCCCTTGCCGGGTGCTGAAAATCGGTAGATTTTTGCTGTGGCAAATAATCGTTTTTAATCAGGTGGTTATTTTTGAGTGTTCCCCGCGTACGCGGGGATGAACCGGTGTACAAGCATTGTCCGACTGATCTTCTCGCGTGTTCCCCGCGTACGCGGGGATGAACCGATAAACCCCATCCTGCATGACGATCAGTTCACGTGTTCCCCGCGTACGCGGGGATGAACCGGCTGGGTCATTTTCCTGACCACCCAGAGCGACGTGTTCCCCGCGTACGCGGGGATGAACCGGTGCGGGAATTCGACATCGTGTCGAGTCAGACGTGTTCCCCGCGTACGCGGGGATGAACCTCTTCAACGAATGACATTTTCGGCAGGCAATCGAGTGTTCCCCGCGTACGCGGGGATGAACCGTTCGACGTGGTCTACATCGGCACCATCCTGCAGTGTTCCCCGCGTACGCGGGGATGAACCGCAATCGAGATAGCTTTCCCGCTTGCCGCCGGGGTGTTCCCCGCGTACGCGGGGATGAACCGACCTCGAGATCGAACACTCGTACAACGGCCCGGTGTTCCCCGCGTACGCGGGGATGAACCGTGATCTTGCGGAATGGGACGTGGAAAGAAAACGTGTTCCCCGCGTACGCGGGGATGAACCGGCTGGTGAGTGCGTTACGCCGCTCGCCACGCGGTGTTCCCCGCGTACGCGGGGATGAACCGCTCACCGACGGCGGCGGACTCGCCCTCTGGGTGTGTTCCCCGCGTACGCGGGGATGAACCGCGCGCCTATCGTGCGACGCTGGTCGCAATCTGGTGTTCCCCGCGTACGCGGGGATGAACCGTTGGGAGAACCGGAACGCGGCAGCAGCGCCCTGTGTTCCCCGCGTACGCGGGGATGAACCGGACGACACCCACCTGCGCAGCAAGTGCCTGGAGTGTTCCCCGCGTACGCGGGGATGAACCGAAATCGCGCGACCGCATTGACGGCATCGTGGCGTGTTCCCCGCGTAAGCGGGGATGAACCGACGACATCGAGCATGTCGAGCCGTTCGGTTTTGTGTTCCCCGCGTACGCGGGGATGAACCGTTCGTGAAAACCGGGAAAATTTCCTTCGCTGAGTGTTCCCCGCGTACGCGGGGATGAACCGAAAACCCTTTCCCGCGCGCAATTCAATCAGCTGTGTTCCCCGCGTACGCGGGGATAAACCGCTTGCGGGCCTTGCCTGCATCAGCGTCAATGGGGGGTCTTCACCCAGGCGAAGAACGGCCGAACGGACCCCCGCCGGGCCTGCCTGCGATCACGCCAGCCGCTTGACCAGCAGCAGCCCGCAGCCAAATGCCTGGGCGTGGCCGAGGCTGGCGTTCTTTCCCGGGAGCGGCTGGCCCAGCATTGCCTGGGTCAGACGCTCCGGGTCCTGCACGCGCGCCATGCCCTGATAGTCGACGCTGGAGAAGCGCAGTTCCCGGCCCTTGCTGCGCAGAACGTGCTGGCAATAGCCATCGGCCTGGATCTGGTCCGGGTCGATCTGCAGGCCCCAGCTGGCAGCGCGCTTGTCCAGCCAGGCCAGCGCAGCCTGCCGGATTGCCTGCTGCAGTGACTCACCCTGCAGCCCGGCCTGTCTGGCGAGGGTCTTGGCATGCATGAGGACGTCGTGACGCTTGCCGCGCTGGTCGGGGGCGCTGGCGATGGCCACTGTCGGATTGGCGCGCAGGCTGAAGTCGACCCATTCGCCTGTCTCCAGCCGGGGCTGGAAGGGTTTGCTGTTCACCGTGACCAGCGGATGCCAGGACTGTGGCTGACGTTGCGAGACCAGGTAGTACAGCAGCGTCCCGCTTGCCGCACTGGCGGCGCGAAACAGGAAGTCACGCGGCGCCTTGTCGGGCGAATCAGGGAACAGGCGCCAGATCAGCGTGTGGTCACGATAGGCGTCGCCAGCGTCGAGGCCGCCTTCCTGCGCGGCCAGCGCGCCGCTCTTGATGCTGATGCGGGAGAAGTAGCTCATTGTCTTCCTTCGGCCAGGTATACGTTTTCCTGCCGGGTGTCGAACTGCCAGCGCCGGCGCGACAGCGGCTCGTCATGCCGGGTCTGCCTGAGCGTGACCGGCATGCCGGCACTGTCCATCCTCGCATCCCAGTAATAGCGGGCCAGGCGGTCGGGGCGCAGGCAGGCAGACTGGTGATGGCGGTCCTCCGGGATCAGCGTCTCGTCATCGCGGCTGTCCAGTGCGGCTTTCAGGCTGGGAAACGATTCGAGCCGGGGGTTCAGCGGCAGGGCCAGCGGGCAGGATTTGCGCCCCAGATAGGGTACAAAGACCGGGCGCTCGATGGCCGCACCCAGCGTGGCCAGATCGTATGCCGCATCCGCCGTCGCCTCGATGGCCACGGTGTACAGGCTGTCGCAGCGGTAGTCGCGGCTGGTCAGGATGGTGTTCAACCTGTCCGGGGCGCGCATTTCCTGACGGCGGGTGGCGTAGCTGAATTTCTTCGGCAGGTCCGGCCATTGCACGGTGTGGTAATCGCGCAGTGGCAGTCCGGCCGACAGCAATTTGATGCCGAAGCGATAGCCGGCGCCGAGCGCCTGCTGCCCGGCCTCATCGTCGCGGCGGATGCCCAGCGCCGCCCCGAGCAGACCCAGCAGCGCCGAGCGTGACGGATGGGGCGCGCCCGGGCGCTGTTCGCCAACCGCGACCTCGCCCCAACTGGCCATTGGTCCATAGAGACGCAGTACCAGATATGAGTGCATGGCTTACTCCGCCGCGAATGCCAGCAATCCGGCCAGGCTGCCCGAACCGGTCAGGACATTGAACTCGTCACGGGCATCGGCGCAGGCACCGTAAACCTTGTCCATATTGTCACGCAGCGTGGTCAGCGCCTGGATACCCTCGCTGGCGTAATCGTTACCTGCTACCGGCTTGAGGAAGGCCAGCGACAGACTGCGTGGCTGGCGGCTGCCTTTTTCCACTAGCGCATAGTGGGCATAAGCGCGGCTTGCATAGCTGTTCTGCTTGCCGGTCGGGGCGACGGTCAGCGCCGCTTCGATCAATGCCTGCAGCGCGGCGTTCAGCAGGGCCTCGTCGCCGCCCAGATTGCGCTTGAGCAGTTCCCGGTCAATGCACAGGTACTGGTAGAGCACGGCAGCGGCGAACGGGCTTTCACCGATGTGGGCGGCACCGGCGTCCTGCACATTCAGGTCGTCGACGGCGGTGAAGTAGTCGTCTTCCAGCACCGAGGCGTGAATGCCCAGGGCATGCGCCACCTGGACTGCCGCTTCCCCGTTGTATTCGGTCTTGCTGGCCAGCATGCGGCCGAACATGGCGATATCCACTGCGTGCTGGGTGTGCAGCAGGGCGTCCAGTTCAGCCTGCTCCGGTTCGCGCTTCCCGGCGATCAGCGTGGCGATCAGCGCATCGAGCGTGGCCTTTTCTTCCGCTGACACATGGACCAGCTGTTCGATCTCGAACGACTTGTCCTTTTTCAGCGCCCCGTAGACCTGGGCAATCTTGCCGGCGCTGTCGCCGGCCAGTTTTTCATTGAAACCGGCGGCCCGGAAACGCTCGTAAGCGTCTGCGCCCAGGCGCTTGGTCCGCGTACCGAGGCTGCCGTCGCTGCTGCCGACCTGGCTGCCAAGGCGGGCAGCGAACACGTCGGACGTGCGCCATGCGCGCTTCAGACTCTGCGACGACACGCGCAGACGTTCGGCGCCGCCCATCAGCGCCGTTTTCGGTCGGCCGAGATCATCGCGGTTCAGGTTGGACGGCGGGTAGGAAATCAGGGTGTGCAGCTGGATGAAACGGGTCATGGTCGAGGCTCCAGGGTCAAGAGGGTTGCCGGGCTTGTTCGTCGGCGGATTCGGGCAGGGCGGCCTGGTAATAGAGGGTGGCCCAGCGCAGCTTCAGGCGTTGCGCGGGCGGCAGGGCCGGATCAGGCTGGCGGTATTCATGCACCCAGTTCAGCAGATCGTTGGCCAGCCGGCCGACGTCAGTCGTGCCGCCGAGCAGGTCGACGGCACGGCGCGCCTGACGGAAAAAGGCGACCTCGTCACGGCAGGTCTGCAGTTGCTGAAAGCGCAACTCGCTCATGCATGGCCGGTCGGTGCCGTTCTTGCTGCCCAGCGCACGGGCAAAATCCTTGCCGGGAATGTGGTCGGTGACATGCGACAGCACCCCGGCGGCCAGCGCCAGCGCAGACAGCGGCACGGCCGGGCCATCGGCCTTTTGCAAGGCCTGCGCCAGCCGGTGCAGTGACGACAGCAGCAGCACGTCGTCGGGCAGGGCGCAGCGGCGCAGCTGTGCCCGGTCGCCGTGGGTCAGCATGGCGAACGGACCCGCCGGCCTTCCGTTCTCGTTCTGCAGACCGTTCCACCACAGGACGACGAGCGCTTGCTGCGGCTCACTGAGAAACTGCTTCATGGGCTTCTCCGGAAAATTGCTTGATCATCTGTTCCATCTGCTTGTGCGGTTTGGCACGCCACAGGCCGCGCCGCAGTTCGTCCCGGGCCTTGATGACCCGCTTCATGTTCATTTCCTCGACCGGGGCATTCAATATCCAGCGGTCGAACAGATTCAGGGTCTGGCTGCGCACGGCTTTCAGCCACTGGGTAAAAGCGGGGACACAGTGCTCGTCTTCCAGCTGCGGCAGTGATGCCAGTTGCTGCACGGCGGCGTAGAAGGACGTTTCCGTGTGCTGCCAGAAACTCTGTTCGACTGCCGGTTCCTTCTTGCTGCTGCCGCAGGCCAGCTTGACCTGCTCGCCGAGCAGGGATGCGCTCTGTTCGGCAACGCCAAGCACCTGGCGAACCGCCTGGGCAAAACGGCGCTCATCGTGGCTGACGGGCTGGTACAGCGGCAGCGTGCTGTCGTGCCAGGCCCTCGCCTTCATGTTGTCCATCTCGAAGCCGAAGCACCACAGCCGGGCTTCGCCGCGTTCGCACAGGCAGTCCGCCTTGCCATCACGGCGATTGAAGTCGGAGACGACGGCCGCTACCTTCATGCTGTCGTCCTCGCCAAAAGTCAGACTCAGCCAGTGCTGGTAGCTGCCTGCGGCCCGCCCGCCCTTGGCGGGCAGGGCCGGTTTGACGTGTTTGGGGTCGATGGCGTACGGCGTGAGGGGGTGCAGCCAGTTGCCGGTGTAGTTGGTGCCATAGTTGCGGGTGCGGTAGCGGGTGTAGAGCTGCTCATGCGGCTGGCCGCAGATCCCGCATTGCCCGGCCTGTGTCTGTGTCTCATCCAGCCGCAGCCGGCGCGGCATGCTCCAGTAGGCTTGCAGCGGATGGACATCATCGGGGCGGGTTTCCACACCGTTCTTGTCACTGATGCGGGTCGCCGTCAGCCAGGGCAGGCTGGCTGCAAGCGGTGCCGGCTGCCGCCAGGCCTCGTCGCCCGTTTCCAGAGGCAGCACATTCAGCCACAGCTTCTGCCACAGCGTGGCCTCGGCGTTTGCCGGCAAGACCAGCGTGCTGAGCGGACCACCGCCGCGCAGCGAGGTACGGTGACCAACGCCACCGCTCGGCGCATTGATCTGCAGGGTAAACAGCGCCTGGGCCACGCAGGCCGGGCACAGCCCCTGCCAGGAGCCCAGCTTGTTGAAGAACAGATTGGAGTCCGAGCCACGGTCGATCAGCAAGTCGGCCGTGCTGTTGTCCTTTGCCTCGGTCAGCGGGTCCAGATCCTGCATGAAGGCGGCGCCATTCCCGTCCAGCTCGAAAGCAGGCTGCAATGGTGCCAGCCATGCCTGCAGGGTTGCCGCATCAGGCGGCTGTCGCCACAGCCGGTGCCAGTCGTCCATGTCGGCGGGCGCATGAGCAGTCTGCAGCAGACCGATCAGCAACTGGTAGAGCGCGCCACGAAAATCGGCCCGCGGGGCCAGCACATCGACCACATCCGGCTGCGACAGCGCATGGACACTGGCCGGCAGCGCGCTGCCGTCAAGGCGGCGCAGGAGGAGCCAGTGGTTGTCTGGATCAAGCAGGTTCATTCGTGGCGTTTCCTTTACGGATTACTCTTTGAAATCAATGCGTACGCTTTTGAGTCTGGCAGCGGTGATCAGGAGGAAAATTAATAGAATAAACGTCCATGACTCCAGGCCATTATTTGTGATGGCCATGGCAAGGCCTGTCAGAAAAGTACGCATACAGCCCCCAAAGTGGTGAAGATGGGAGGTAATGTAGTTCAGTTCTGGGAGTGATGGCAATTTAATGTTAAGTACGGAGTAGCTATTGTGATTCCTTCGTTGTTTGGCTGATGGCCACGGTTTTTAGTCAATCTGCTACCATTGGCGCGTTCCCCGATTATTTGGGGATGAACCGTACGGAGTAGCCATAGGCTTCATCTCGGCCATCATGTTCCCTGCATTCGCAGGGTGGACATCCGGGTGGCTCAGGCCCCCGGATGTCATCTCAGAACCCCTCCCTGTTCCAGCCCATACCGCACCGTGACCGGCCTGCCATCCGCATCGCAGCCATGACCAATCCATTGCCCGGCCTGCTCGTCCGGCAGCAGCGGCAGCACCAGATCGAACTCACTCATCCATGGCTGTTCACTGTGCAGCTGCGCCAGCGCAGCGGCAAAACGTTGCTGCCAGTCGGCGCTCAGGGCCTGCAGCTGGTGGCTGGGCAGGCGGATCGCCGACATCGACCACTGGCGCAGGGGATCAGCATCGCGGTACAGCGGGCGCAGTCCGGATTCCGGTGTATCGCCGGCTTCCGCCAGATAGACGGTGCGCGTTTCCGCGCCGAGCCGGGTCGGGATGTTGGCTTCCTCATCCCAGAAATGGCTGCTGCCCTCGCAATAGCCTTTGCCCAGCTCCAGCGAATTGAAGCGGGCGATGTCGGCCTGGCTCATCGCTTCGCCCAGGCATCTGGCCGATGCCTGCTGCAGGGCCGCCGGAACCCGGGCTTCGGCGTCATCGCCATAAACCGCTTCCACCAGTTGACGAACCGCGCTTGCCTGCCCGGGCACTCCCGGAGAGATGATGCAGCCGGCGGCCAGCAGCGCCTGCTGGGTCAGCCATGATTTGGCGAAGTCGGGATAGACGTATTGCGCGCCGGCAAAGACCTTGCCGTACCAGTCGGCTTTCGGTTCCGGGTCCGGTGGCGGACCGAACACGCACAGCCGGGGAGCCGGGCGCCGCTCGATCCCGTCGTCGGCCGGCTGGCCATCGGCATGGCGGGCATGCCGCTGCAGACGGCCGGCGCGCTGGATCAGCAGATCGATCGGTGCCAGATCGCTGATCATGATGTCGGCATCAAAATCCAGAGACTGTTCCAGTACCTGGGTGCCAATCAGCACCTGACCCCGGCGCATGGCGGCGGTAGCGTGTTTGCCGAAAAGGTCCAGCACGCGATTTTCGATATCCAGCCGGTGGCCAATGGCAAAGCGGCTGTGGAACAGGTGCAGGTTTTCGGCCGGCAGCCGCGCCTGCAGGGCGGCAAAGCCCTGGCGCGCATCGTCGACGGTATTGCGAATCCAGCAGACGCAGCGTCCGGCAGCCGCTTCTTCCGCAATCAGGTCAAGAACGGCGGCCTTGTTGTCAAAGAGCTGCACGGCGACCGTGCGTCTGACCTCGGCGCGGGTTTCACACGGCGTTGCCAGTGTCACCTGAGCGGCAAGCCGGGTGGTCAGTGGGTAATGCGGATCGAGCTCGACGTATTCGGCTGCCAGTCCCAGCCCGGCGCGAAAGGCGTTCAGCAAACCGGTTTTGACCGTGTGCGGCACGGTGGCCGACAGCAGAATGGCGCTGCCGCCCTGTGCCGCGTGTGCGCGCAACAATTGGCACAGCAGGGTTTTGACATACGGGTCGAAGCTGTGAACTTCGTCGATCACCAGCACCTTGTCGCGCAGACCGGCCAGTCGCAAGGACTGGTGCCTGGCCGGCAGTACGGCCAGCAGGGCCTGGTCGATGGAACCGACGCCGACATGGGCCAGCAGTGCCTTCTTGTTGCCATCCGCCAGCCAGGCATTGCAATGCATGCTGGCGCTGCCTTCCTGCGGGCCGTAACCGTGATCCGGCTGTTGCAGCGTGCGGGTGAAATCGTCGACCAGTTGCCGGGCAGAATGGGCCAGCACGATCGAGGGGGCACTCTGTGGCTGATAAAGCTTGCGGTAGATGGCGCCGACGCGCCGGTACATCTGGTTCGACGTCGCCATGGTGGGCAGGGCGAAGTACAGCCCCTTGCCGTGACCGGCCGCCATCAGCCGGTGTGCCAGAATCAGCGCCGCCTCAGTCTTGCCGGCGCCCGTCACGTCCTCCAGCAGGAACAGCTGCGGTCCCGGATCCAGCGTCACCGTGGCGGCATAGTGCTGCAGCGGGGTGGGGGTGTGCAGATAGTCGATAAAGTCGGTCAACCGGTCGGCACCGCAATAGGGGGCCACCACACATGCCCCCAGCCCGTTGTGGGCGATGGCCTGGCGCGCGGCCGGCAGGGCATGGTTGAACCAGTAATCGTCGAGCGGCAGCGGCTCGCTGTGATAGCGGAAAAACGCCTGGCTGGAACCCAGCCAGTCGGCCAGAACCATCAGGCCGGCCAGTGGCCAGCTGACGGTTTTGCTGTGCTCGCGCGAGATGCCCTCTGGCGCATGCAGCCCCTCCGGCAGCAAAAGCGCCACCACGTCCTGACAGAATGCCGTTGCCGCCGTCTGGTCATCGACCAGGAAATAGTCATCGGCATGCAGCTTGCTGCTGCTTCCTTCTTTTGGCGGCTGGCCGTGATGGCCGCAGACCACGCGTATCCACTCGCCCCACAACTTGTCTCTGGGGGCTGGCAGCAGGTTTTCGGGCAAGGTGCGCGACAGACAGTCCAGCCAGAGCAGAAAGCCCAGGGTATCGTGGCGCTGGGTATACGGTCGTGCCTTTTCGCATGACACCAGCCCGGGAGAATCATGCGGACAAAGTCGCTGGAAACTGCGGGAGAACTTGCCGATATCGTGCAGGGCGGCAAAGAAGACCAGATGCTCCGCCAGTGCCCGGGGTTGCCAGTTCCAGCGCGCGGCGAGCACTGCCAGCCATTCGGTCTGCTGTTCCAGCAGACAGTGCATGACCGCTGCCACATCCAGCGAGTGCAGGGGCAACAGGTGCCAGGCGGCACTGTCGGCCGTGGCCGGGGAGGCCTTGCCCCAATAGCGCCAGTAGGATGCGGTAGTCTTCAAGACGATCCTGTTCGTACGGCATGGAAGTGAGCGAACAGACTATTCCGTTTGATTAATTTTTTCAAATCATCGACATGGCCATCATGATGCTGGCGATGTGACGTGGTCGAATGGCATGACCTTGTGTAGGGTATTGGTGCCTGTGAACGCTGGCGGTGGGGCCTGAAATACCGGTCATGCTGCGAGACGGAAAGCGCTGCTGCAAGCGTGCTGAAAATCGGTAGATTTTTGAGGTGTTAAATTGTCGTTTTTAATCAGTTGGTTATTTTTAGAGTGTTCCCCGCGGACGCGGGGATGAACCTCGTTGGCTGTCGGCCGAAGGGATGTCGCATGCGTGTTCCCCGCGGACGCGGGGATGAACCGACGCTGGGCGTCCTGTACGAGTTTCCTGCCGGGTGTTCCCCGCGGACGCGGGGATGAACCGCCGTTTGCGCTGCGGCCGTTCGGGAACAAGCCGTGTTCCCCGCGGACGCGGGGATGAACCGAAGGAAACGGCTGTGAAAGTGAAAGCCAATGTGTGTTCCCCGCGGACGCGGGGATGAACCGCTGGTGAGGTCGACCCAGTCGGCGGACTGGCCGTGTTCCCCGCGGACGCGGGGATGAACCGTTGTGCTCGGTATCGGGAGCGGGGGTGCTCGCGTGTTCCCCGCGGACGCGGGGATGAACCGCAGGTCGGCCGGATTGGCTGCTGTCCGGGCATGTGTTCCCCGCGGACGCGGGGATGAACCGTACAAGGCGTATTACCCGGCCCGCAGCACGCCCGTGTTCCCCGCGGACGCGGGGATGAACCTCGTCCGGGCTGAGCTTCCGCCCGCCGCTGCCGGTGTTCCCCGCGGACGCGGGGATGAACCGGCGGATTGACCGGCCAGATTCTCGCCAAGCACGTGTTCCCCGCGGACGCGGGGATGAACCGTCGGAGGTGTGCAGTTCCCGGCGCGCTATCAGGTGTTCCCCGCGGACGCGGGGATGAACCGCACAGGCTGCCCAACTGCAGGAACAGCTGCGCGTGTTCCCCGCGGACGCGGGGATGAACCGCTCAGCACGGAATCGTTCGTGCGGGAGCTGATGTGTTCCCCGCGGACGCGGGGATGAACCGCCCACTACAGAATCGACGACCGCCGGCGGCGCGTGTTCCCCGCGGACGCGGGGATGAACCGAGAGCATCACCCTGAGTGGCGTGTTGTTGCCAGTGTTCCCCGCGGACGCGGGGATGAACCGTATCGAGATTGAAATGGAGATTGTCGAAATAGGTGTTCCCCGCGGACGCGGGGATGAACCGGTTGGCGGCATTCTGACGCAGGCCAACAACTAGAGTTCCCCGCGGACGCGGGGATGAACCGAAAAGCAGCTCATTCTTGTCCGCCTCGGCAATGTGTTCCCCGCGTGAGCGGGATGGTGTCCCATTGGACGCTCAGGCTTTGCGCACCATGCTTTTCGCATGACATACTCATTCCGTCCTGATCAATGCGCGGGAAGGCCATATGGGCGGCGGAGTCATCCAGTCATCAGGTGAAGCTTGGCATTTTGATACGCTGCCGCCGGTGTGCCGGCAGCCATCGGCAGCAGGTGGCGTGCCGAGTCTCCATATATGCGGCATTGGCCGAGGGATGACCCGATGAGCCAGCCTCTCCCCAAACTCAAGCCGATTCCGGTCAGGGAACGGCTGTCGGTGCTGTTTGTCGAGCGCTGTCAGCTGGACGTGCTGGATGGTGCATTTGTCGCCGTCGATACGACCGGGATACGGACGCATATTCCGATCGGCGGTGTTGCCTGTCTGCTGCTGGAGCCCGGGGTTCGCGTGTCGCATGCGGCCTGCAAGCTGGCTGCCGAAGTGGGTACGCTGCTGGTCTGGGTGGGTGAGGCCGGGGTACGGTTGTACTCGGCAGGCCAGCCGGGCGGAGCGCGGGCGGACCGGCTGCTGCATCAGGCCCGGCTGGCGCTGGATGACGATGCCAGGCTCAAGGTGGTGCGCGAGATGTACCGGCGCCGTTTTGGCGACGAGCCGCCGCAGCGGCGTTCAGTCGAGCAGTTGCGCGGTATCGAGGGCACGCGCGTCCGGGCGCTGTACAAGTTGCTGGCCGGGCAGTATGGCGTCAAATGGCAGGGGCGAAACTATGATCGCAATGACTGGGACGCCGCCGACCCGGTCAATCGCTGCCTGTCTGCGGCCAACCATTGTCTGTATGGCGTGGTCGAGGCGGCCGTACTGGCGGCCGGCTATGCGCCGGCCATCGGCTTTATCCATAGTGGCAAACCGCTGTCGTTCGTCTACGACATCGCGGACCTGTACAAATTCGAAACCGTTGTTCCGGCCGCCTTTGCCGTTGCCGCGAAATCGACCGGCGGCAATGACGAACGGACCGTGCGACAGTCATGCCGGGACATGTTTCGCCGCACGCGACTGCTGGAGCGGATCATCCCCGATATCGAAGAACTGCTGGCGGCGGGCGGGCTGAGCGTGCCGGTCGTGGACGGGGTGGTCGAGGTGGCGATTCCGGAAGAGAAGGGGCTTGGCGATGCTGGTCATCGTACTTGAGAATGCCCCGCCCAGACTGCGCGGCCGCATGGCCATCTGGCTGCTGGAGGTACGGGCCGGCGTCTACGTTGGCACGTACAATCGCAAGGTGCGTGAATACCTGTGGCAGCAGGTGGAAGAAGGGCTGGAGGACGGCAATGCGGTAATGGCCTGGCAAGCCGCCAATGAGGCCGGTTTTGAGTTTGTCACGCTTGGACGCAATCGACGGATGCCGGTCGAATTCGACGGTGCCAGACTGGTGTCGTTTCATCCTCCGGATGCCGGTGACGTCACAGCCTAGGGTGGTTTGACGCTGGCCTTGGGCAAGGCAAAAAGTTGGTAGATTTTCCGGGTGCAAAATAGTCTTTTGTAATCAATTGACTATTTTTAGTGTGTTCCCCGCGGACGCGGGGATGAACCGGACATTCAATAACATCACGGGAAACAACATAAGTGTTCCCCGCGGACGCGGGGATGAACCGATCATGAGCCAGTACCTCAGCAAATCGGCGTTGTGTTCCCCGCGGACGCGGGGATGAACCGTACCTGAAATCACTAAACCCAGACTGGCCAGGGTGTTCCCCGCGGACGCGGGGATGAACCGAGTCTGAGCCTCTTCCGGCTTCCAGTTATATCTGTGTTCCCCGCGGACGCGGGGATGAACCGGAAGTGCCGCCGGCTGACTTCGTCGCCTGGTGCGTGTTCCCCGCGGACGCGGGGATGAACCGCCGCGACAGCAAGAACACCGTCGACACCAAAGGTGTTCCCCGCGGACGCGGGGATGAACCGAGAACGCGTACATGCTGTTCTCCGAGCAATTCGTGTTCCCCGCGGACGCGGGGATGAACCGGTACTGACCAGCACGTTGCGCTTCACTGCGATGTGTTCCCCGCGGACGCGGGGATGAACCGCGTTATGCGCCGGTGCGGTCGCGGCTGGTCGCGTGTTCCCCGCGGACGCGGGGATGAACCGTGGACCTGATCGACAAGGACACGTTGCAGCCAGTGTTCCCCGCGGACGCGGGGATGAACCGCGGCGAATGAATCTGGCCGCAAACTGGCTGAGGTGTTCCCCGCGGACGCGGGGATGAACCGCCGCCTATCTGCGTCGCAAAGCCGCCAGCGTCGTGTTCCCCGCGGACGCGGGGATGAACCGTACCGCTTCGCACGCGAGCCGCACATCACCTGGTGTTCCCCGCGGACGCGGGGATGAACCGGCAGGGGGGCTAAAACCCGGTATCTACAATCTGTGTTCCCCGCGGACGCGGGGATGAACCGACTGACGGCACGTTCCAGCAGTTTCTTGCCAAGTGTTCCCCGCGGACGCGGGGATGAACCGCACTGGCTGGTGGGCGGAGGCTGGGCCTACGACGTGTTCCCCGCGGACGCGGGGATGAACCGCCTTCATTGGTGCCGAGGCCCTGCAAGGCGCAGTGTTCCCCGCGTCCGCGGGGATGAACCAGATATGCCGGCATTTTGGTCATGACCAAATCGTGTTCCCCTCCGGCGCGGGGAGAAAATACCCACTTCCCATGACTGCCGACCCGGTACGGAAGCGACCAGAACAAACGGGCAACCCCGTCCATTCCCTCCCGGGAATGCACCGGATTGCCCGTTCTGGCTTGACGCGACCCTCTACCGTCGTGCCAGCCCCCTGACCACGGCCACCAGCTTGTCGACCTCTTCGCAGGTGTTGTAGAACGCCAGCGACGGCCGCACCGTGGCTTCGACGCCGAAGCGGCGCAGGATCGGCTGTGCGCAATGGTGGCCGGAGCGCACGGCGATGCCTTCGCGGTTCAGCGCGTCGCCGACTTCCTCCGGTTTGTAGCCCTGCAGGACGAAGGATGCGACGCTGGTCTTGTGCTGCGCGGTGCCGATCAGGCGCAGGCCGGGGATGGCGCGCAGGCCGTGGGTCGCGTATTCGAGCAGCGCGTGCTCGTAGGCGGCGATATTGTCCAGGCCCAGCTGCTCGACGTAGTCGATGGCGGCGCCAAGGCCGACGGCGTCGGCGATGTTGCCGGTGCCGGCTTCGAAGCGGGCCGGGGCGCCGTGGTACAGCGTGCGCTCGAAGGTGACGTCGGCAATCATGTTGCCGCCGCCCTGCCACGGCGGCATGCCGTCCAGGATCGCCTTCTTGCCGTAGACCACGCCGATGCCGGTCGGGCCGAACACCTTGTGGCCGGAGAACACGTAGAAGTCCGCATCCAGCGCCCGCACGTCAACCCGCAGGTGGGACACCGCCTGCGCGCCGTCGACCAGCACCGTGGCGCCGACGCCGTGTGCAAGCGCCACGACTTCGTGCACCGGGGTCACGGTGCCCAGCGCGTTCGATACCTGGGTCACCGCAACCAGCCTGGTGCGCGGTCCGAGCAGCTTGCGGTACTCGTCGAGCAGCAGTTGTCCGCTGTCGTCGACCGGAATCACGCGGATCTTTGCGCCCTTTTCGGCCGCCAGTTGCTGCCACGGCACGATATTGGCGTGGTGTTCCAGGTGGGAAACGATGATTTCGTCTCCCGCGCCGATATTGGCTGCGCCCCAGCTCTTTGCCACCAGATTGATGGCCTCGGTTGCGCCGCGCACGAACACGATTTCGTCCGGCGAGGCCGCGCCAAGGAAGCGGGCCACCTTCTGTCGTGCCGCCTCGTAGGCATCGGTCGCCCGCGCCGCCAGTTCATGCGCGGCACGGTGGATGTTCGAGTTCTCGTGGGCGTAGAACCAGGCGAGCCGGTCGATGACGGCCTGCGGCTTGTGCGTGGTCGCGGCATTGTCGAACCAGACCAGCGGCTTGCCGTTCACCCGTTCCTGCAGGATCGGGAAGTCGTGGCGCACCCGGTTCACGTCCAGCGGCGGCTGGCTGGCGGCCTGTGGGGCACTGCGGGCCGGACGGCCGTCGGCTGCCGGGTCGAGGAAGTAGAAATGACCGCTGCCGTTTGCCGGTGCTGCCCGGTCCCGTGGCCGGTGGTCGATGTCGGCCAGCAACTCGCGCAGCGCCGTTTCGCCGGGAAAGCCGAATGGCTGTGCGGCGAGGCTGTGCGGTACCGACAGCCCGCTGGCGGACGGATAACCATTGCCGCTGTCGAGGAAGTAGTACGGCGACGACGAGGAGGGCGCCGACGGCGCAGCCAGCGTCGGCAGCGCGGCAGCGTAGCCCTGCGGCACGCCGGGCGCGGCATTGTGGCCGCGTGGTACGCCGGCGGCGGCCGGTGCTTCGCCCGGCGGGGCTGCCGGGGCCAGCGTCGGCGAGCCGCTGCCGGAGGCGATGACCGGTCCGGTCGCGCGCGGCGGGGTTGGTGCCGTCGGGGCGGCCGGCGGCGATCCCGGCAGCGCGGCGAAGAACTCGCCGGCCAGCTGCGCCAGGGTCAGCACGTCCGGCAGGCCGGCCGGGACCGGCTCACTTGTAAGTGTCTGGATAGTCATGGTACTTGCCAATTTCCACGTCTTCGAGAACGGCCAGCGCATCGTCGGACAGCACTGCCAGCGAGCAATACAGCGAGATCAGGTAGGACGCGATGGCATTGCGGTTGATGCCCATGAAGCGCACCGACAGCCCCGGGCTCTGCTCGCCGGCCAGGCCTGGCTGGAACAGGCCGACCACGCCCTGGCCCTTGTCGCCGGTGCGCAGCAGCAGGATGCGGGTCTTGCCGTCCTCGACCGGCACCTTGTCCGACGGGATCAGCGGGATGCCGCGCCAGGTCAGGAACTGCGAGCCGAACAGGCTGACGGTCGGCGGCGGCACGCCACGACGGGTGCACTCGCGGCCGAAGGCGGCGATGGCCAGCGGGTGGGTCAGGAAGAAGCCCGGCTCTTTCCACACCCGGGTCAGCAGGTCGTCGAGGTCATCCGGGGTCGGGGCGCCGGTCAGGGTCGACAGCCGCTGCTCGTCGGCCACATTGGCCAGCAGGCCGTAGTCCGGGTTGTTGATCAGCTCGCTTTCCTGGCGCTCCTTGATCGTCTCGATGGTCAGCCGCAGCTGTTCCTTGATCTGGTCATGCGGGCTGGAGTACAGGTCGGACACGCGGGTGTGCACGTCCAGTACCGTGGTCACGGCGTTGAGGAAGTATTCGCGCGGCTGTTCTTCGTAGTCGACAAAGGTCGACGGCAGTTCCGACTCGTCCCGTTGCGAGCAAGCGACACGTACGTCGCGCGGGTTCCTGACCTTGTTCAGACGGTAGATGCCGGCTTCGACCGGTTGCCATTGCAGCAAGTGGGTCAGCCAGCGCGGCGAGATGATGGAAAGTTGTGGAACCGTCTTGGTGGCGTTTGCCAGTTGACGGGCGGCATTGTCGCCGAGCGCCAGCTGCGCATCGTGTTGAGCGGACATCAAACTGCTCCTGGGGTGAGTGGAAGGGAATCGGCAAACAGGGTCCGCTCGTTGATGGCGACTGGATATGCTATCGACATCAACGGGCGGTCCTGGGCATTCAGGCTGCGAGGCGGGTTCCGCAGCGGGCGACCCGTCCGGGCCGTTTCAATCCGGGCGCGCCGGCGAGCCAGGCCATGGTGTTCAGCGATGGCACCACGTCGCCACGCTCGATCCTGCCGGGGCAGGATCGGTTCAGGTCGGCGCGTTCCGCCAGCGCTTCCTGCGCGCAGGCCCGCGTCTCGCGGAGCTGGCGCACCTCGCGGCCAAAGTGATGCGGGTTCATGGCGCCGGTCCGTCGCGCGGTGGCGTTTCCTGCTGCAGACCGGCCTGGGTGATGGCGCTGCCCGGCGGCACGCTGCGGGTCAGCCAGACATTGCCGCCGATGGATGAGCCGCGGCCGATGGTGATCCGGCCGAGCAGGGTGGCGCCGGCATAGATGACCACGTCGTCCTCGACGACCGGATGGCGTGGACCACCCTTGCGCAGCGCACCGCTGTCGTCGGTCTCGAAGCGGCGCGCGCCGAGGGTGACGGCCTGGTACAGGCGCACGCGCTCGCCGATCACGGCGGTTTCGCCGATGACTACGCCGGTGCCGTGATCGATAAAGAAGCCACGGCCGATCTGCGCGCCGGGATGGATGTCGATGCCGGTTTCGGCATGCGCCAGTTCGGCGACGATGCGCGCCAGCAATGGCACGCCAAGCCGGTACAGCGCATGGGCGAGCCGGTGATGCATGATGGCGACGATGCCGGGGTAGCACAGCAGGATCTCGTCCACACTGCGCGCGGCCGGGTCGCCGAGGTAGGCCGATTCGACATCGCTGTCGAGCAGGCGGCGGATCTGCGGCAGGCGGATGGCGAACTCGCGCACGATGCCGCGCGCCTTGTGGTCGATCTGCGCGTCCAGGTTTCCACTCTTGTGGCGCAGTACGAAATGCAGCTCCAGCCTGACCTGGCCGAGCAGGGCGTTCAGCGCCCGGTCCAGGGTGTGGCCGACGTAAAAGTCCTCACCGGCCGGACGCAGGTCCGGCGGGCCGAGTCGCAGCGGGAACAGCGCCGCACGCAGTGCGTGGGTGATGTCGGTCAGGATGTCGCGCGAAGGCAGCTCGCGGCTGCCCGGTTCGGCCTGGCGGTGCTGGGCGGCGCGCCACTGGGCGCGGGCAGTGCGCAGTTCGGCGACCACCTGTTCCAGCGGCCACAGGCCGTCGCCGGCGTCTGTGGCGGCGGGCGGAATGGCGAGGAAGGGAGAATTCATGCCGTCAGTCCTGTTGCCACGGCAGTTGCCGGTGACGCCAGCCCCCGGCCGCGCCGCGCTGCTGGTGCGCATCCAGCTCGCCCTCGAAGCCTTCCAGGACATTGAATACCGCGTCAAAGCCGGCGCGGGTGGCGGCCGCAGCGGCCTCGGCCGAGCGCTTGCCGCTGCGGCACAACAGCAGCAGCACGGCGTCCTTGCCGCCGGCGCGGGTTTCCAGTTCTTTCAGAAAACGCGGATTGCGGTTCAGTGCGGTGCCGGACGCCCACGGCACGTTCTGCGTGTCAGGCACGCGGCCGACGAATTTGACCTCTTCCGGCGAGCGGACATCGACCAGCTGCGCGGCGCCGGCCTCGACCAGTTGCCATGCCTGCTGCGGCGTGACGCTGCCGGCAAACGGCAGGTTCGCGACCCGGGCCTGGTAGCGGGCGGCGGCGAGAACCGGGTGTTCGTGACGGGGGGCATCAGCCCGTTCGCTGGCGGGGGAAATCAGGGACAGGGCTACGGTGGACATGCGGTTTTTCTCCATTCGGTTCGCGTCGGCACGGGCTGGCCGTGCTGGCGATAACCATCAGGATATGAATCCGCGATATGGCTGTAAAAGAATAAAGACTGGATTGGTTAGCACAAATCGTGATGATGAAACCGGCGCTTGCCGGCATGAAAAAACCCGCGCGCGGCGGGTTGGTCAGGGACTGAAGCACAAACTGGAACAGCAGACCGGGGGGTCTGCTGCGGTTGAACCGGCGTCTTGTGCTTACTTGGCGGCGGGCCGCTTGCTGGTCCGCTTGGCGGCCGGCTTTTTTGCGGCCGGGGCAGCCGGGGTCTTGGCCGGTGCCTTTTCCACTACCGGGGGGGCGGCGGCTTCGACAGCCGGGATGTCGCCGTCAGCGACCTCTGCGGCCTCTGCCGGTTCGTCGCTCGGTCGGGCACGCAGTTCGTTGGCCAGTTGCTCCCACAGCTTGCTGCGCGAGGAGATGTGGTGATCGAAGCGCCAGTCCTGGATCAGCTCGATGGCCAGGTCGAAGTGCGGCATGTTCAGGTCATACAGTGACTGCAGCCGGAACGGTTCGCCTTTTTCGATGGCGAGCACCAGCGACTTCAGGATGGTGATCTGCTCGGGTTCCTGATTGTTCTCTATGAGTTTTCGGATCTTCTTTGCAGCATTCATCTTCAGCCCGGAGGATATGACAAAGTCTCATTATTTATAGTCTATTTACAACTTGCTAGTGAATCTTTTATGAAAGGTCGGAAAAAGCCGGCCGCCGGCCTTCCCCCGGGCATGGGAAGGCCGGCCGGCGGCGGTATTACACGTAGTGTTCGTTGTCGTGCTTGCCGTCGATCCAGTGGCCGGCCGACAGCGACAGCATCAGCAGCGCGATGCGCTCATGCATGATCAGCGTATGTTCGTTGCGGGTGTCCTGCATGATCTGGCGCAGTGTTTCGCGCACGGCCGGGACGCCGGTCACGTCGATCAGGATGTCGATCGAGGCATCGCGTGCCAGTTCGCGGAAGTCGGTAGTGACGGGGCGGCCATGCTCGCGCGCCAGCGCAATGCCCGGCTGTTCGAGGTCGAGGTCGGCCAGGCCGACCAGTTCGACGAACGGGGCGTCAAGCAGTTGGCGCAGCAGGGGGGTGCCGGTTTCACCGGCGCCGATCATGGCGATACGAATGGCAGTCATGACAAATTCCATGTGACAAAAATCAACCCCGCCATTATGCAACACGGATGTCATGTTGCGTTGATGGCGGTCAAAACGGAGGCGGCGGGCGTTCAGGCTTCCGCATGCACGGCACGCTTCAGCCAGCGTGCCAGGGCGTCGAGCAGGTAGCCGAGCAGGCCGATCAGCAGAATGACGGCCATCAGTTCCGAGTAGGCGAGGCGGTCTCGCGTATCGAGGATGAAATAGCCGAGCCCGGCGCTGACGCCGAGCATTTCGCACGGCACCAGCACGATCCAGACGATGCCGATGGCGAGTCTGACGCCGGTCAGGATATGACCGAGGATGCCGGGCAGGATGATGCGGAACAGTGTCTCCGTGCGCGTGGCACTGAGGCTGCGGCCCAGTTGCAGCCAGCGCGGGTCGAGCTGGCGCACGCCGGCGGCGGTGTTCAGCATGATCGGCCACACCGCGGCGAAGGCGAGCAGGAAGTAGATCGGCGCATCACCGACACCCAGCACCATGACCGCGATCGGCATCCACGACAGTGGTGAGATCATGCGCAGGAACTGGAATGCGGCCGAGGTGCCGGCCTCGACCGGCCGCGACACGCCGACGGCCAGGCCGAGCGGCACGCCGATGGCGAATGCCAGGCCGAGCCCGACCAGTACCCGGCGCAGGCTGACCAGCACATGGCGGGTCAGCTCGTTGCCGGCCAGCAGCTCGTACAGGCTGACGAAGGTCGGCCCCGGTCCGAGCAGGGCTGCCAGCGGCTGCTCGCGACCCAGCCACTGGATGCCCAGTGCCCAGGCTGCCAGCAGCAGCGCCAGCCCGCCCACGGCCAGCGCCAGCCGCGCGGCCTTGCCGTTTCCGGCCGCAAAAACAGACATCCGCATCCTCCTAGACCGACACGATTTCATTGCGGGTGAACGAATCGGGGAACCCGAACGTCTTCAGCCCGCCGACCTGGCGCAGCGCCTGCCTGACGAAGCGATCATCGACCAGGTCGCGGGCGACCTGCTCGGGCTTCAGCCCGGCGAGGAAGGCGTTGTTGCCCTCGATGCGGGTGGTCTTCAGCATCCGCACCAGGGTTTCGGTGTAGCTCGGGAACGGATACGGCTGGAAGTCGATCCGCTCTTCCTTCCAGTCCGGGTGACGGATGGCGCCGCTGGCTGCGTACTGGCGCGCCTGGGCCGCATTCGGCTCCAGCACCCGGGACAGGGTTTCCACACTGTGCGGCGTGTAGCGGTTGGGGCCGTCCCTGGACAGCAGGCGCGCGGTGGCGCCACGGTTGTCCTGGATCCAGGCCTGGGCCTTGACCAGGCTGGTGACCACTTTCTGGCTCCATTCCGGGCGCTGGTTCAGATCGCGCTCGTGCATGAAAACCACACAGCAGGCATGGTTTTTCCACACGTCGCCGGTAAAGCGCAGCACCTTGCCGACCTTCAGCAGCTCGGCGGCGGCATTGAACGGCTCGGCGACGATAAAGCCGGCGATCTGGCGGCTGGCCAGCGCCGGGGTCATGTCGGCCGGGGACATCACCACCAGATTCACTTCATTGGCGCGCGGTGCGGCGCGGCCGCCGCTGATCGCCTGCAGGCCGTTCTGCGTCAGCAGCTGCTGCAGCACCACGTTGTGCATTGAATACCAGAACGGGATCGCCACCGTCTTGCCGCCCAGCTGGCGGATATTGTCGATCTCGGGCAGCACGGTCAGGGCCGAGCCGCCGACATGGTTCCAGGCGACCACTTTGGCCGGCACCTTGCTGCCGTAGCGCGCCCACACCGTGATCGGCGACAGCAGGTGGACCACATTGACCTGGCCGGACACAAACGCTTCGACCAGTTGCGCCCAGCTGCGGAACAGGCGCGGGGCTTCCACCGTCAGCCCTTCGGCCTCGTACAGCTTGTTGTGATGGGCGACCAGCAGTGGTGTGGCGTCGGTGATCGGCAGGTAGCCGATCCGCACCGGCGCATTGGCATCGGCGGCGGCGCGGGCCTCGAACGACTGCAGCAGCGGCAGCGCGCCGCCGGCGGTCAGCAGCGCGGACAATTTCAGGAACTCCCGACGGGAGCGCAACGGATCTTGGGTCATGGTCAGGCCTGTTGGGGGAGGGGGGAGGGCGTGCGGGCATGTCGCAGCCGTTGCACGATGTCGAGGCGCAGCTCAGTCAGCGCCCGGTCCTGGTCGGCACCCGGTGCCGGCAGGTTCAGCGTCCAGCTGTCGATCAGGCGGCCGGGCTGGCCGCCGATCAGCAGAATGCGGTCGGCTACCCGCAGGGCTTCGTCGATATCGTGGGTGACCAGCACGGCGGCCGCCTGGTGATGACGAATGACCTCGCGCAGCAGCAACTGCATGTCGCCACGGGTAATCTCGTCCAGCGCGCTGAACGGCTCGTCCAGCAGCAGGATGGCCGGCTGGCGCGCCAGGCTGCGGGCCAGCGCAGCACGCTGGGCCATGCCGCCGGACAGTTCGGCCGGGTAGCGCTGGCGGAAGGCGTCCAGTCCGACTTCGGCAATGGCGTCATCGACCCGCCGCCGCCGGCTGGCGGCGTCCAGCGCCGGCTGGTGACGGAAATCCAGGCCGAAGGCGACGTTTCCGGCCAGGGTCAGCCACGGCAGCAGGCACGGGTCCTGGAACACCATGCCCAGACGCGGATGCGGACCGGTCAGCGGCGCGCCGAGTGCCTGCACCCGGCCACTGTCGGCGGTCTGCAGGCCGGCCAGCACGCGCAGCAGCGACGATTTGCCGACCCCGCTCGGGCCGAGCAGCGCCACAGTTTCGCCAGCGGCGAGCGACAGGCCGAAGCCTTCCAGTATCCGCTGGCGCTGGCCGTCCGGCTGCGGGTAGGACAGGGAAATATCTTCCGCCCACAGGGCGGGCAGGGCATCGGGCCTTGCGGTCACTGCGGGCTCCTTAATCCGGAATGAGGAAAAAATCGGGCTTGCCGAGCCCGCAGTCGGGGCAGACCCAGTCGTCGGGAATGTCGGCGAACGGGGTGCCGGGGGCGATGCCGTGGTCGGGCAGGCCCAGTGCTTCGTCGTAAATGAAGCCGCATGGACCGCACATCCACTGCACGCTCATGCGGCGTGCTCCAGCGCATGGATTTCCTTGCGCAACTGTTTCAGCGCCGGGGTGACGATGGCAACGAACACCGCTTCGCGCAGCCGGCGCTGGGCCGGGTGGCGGATCAGGTAGCCTTTGGCGCCGGCATGCAGCACGGCGGCGTTGGCTGCACGCAGCGCCAGCTCGGCCGCGGCGGCGCGCAGCTTCAGTACGTCCAGCGGCCGTACCGTGCCCTGATCGGCGGCGTCGGCCAGGGCGGCGGCCTGCGCGCGCGCGGCGGCCAGTTCTGCCGCCAGCGGCGCTTCCTGCTGATCGAGGAAGGTGTTGACGTGGCCGTGGGAGACCGCCGACTCGCGCAGGATGCGCAGGCAGGCGTCGACAATGCCGAAGCCGATGCCAAGCTGGCCGAGCACGAAGCCGGGCTTGATGCGGCGGATATAGCCGGCGAACTCCGCCGGAGCGGCGATGACGGCATCGGCGTCGATGGCGACGTCATGCAGGCGGACATTCAGCGTGCGCGTCCCTTCCAGACCGGCGAATTCCGGGCAGGCATGCAGCGAGACGCCGGCCTGGTCGCACTGGAGCAGGAACATCACGTAGCCGCCGTCGTCGACGGCGGCGGCGGCAGCGAATACGTGACCGGAGCCGATGTTGGATACCCATGGCAGGCTGCCGTCGATGCGATAGCCGCTACCATCGCGGCGGGCACGCAAACGGATGTCCTCGATGCCGGCCAGGTGCTTCATCGCATTGGACAGGCCGGTGCCGCCAAGCCGTTCACCGCGCAGCAGCGGTCCGAGATGGCGTTCGCGCACGGCGGCATTCGGTGCATGGCGCAGATACCAGATACAGGTGGTCTGGCACCAGACCAGAAAGGCGGTTGAACCGCAGACCCGGCCGACGGTGTCGATGACGCCGATCTGGCTGGCCAGCCCGCTGCCGCCGTCCTCCGCGGCCAGCGCGGCCGAAAAGCCGCCGAGGGCGCCGAGTTCGCGCAGGAAGGCTTCCGGGTACAGACCATCGCGGTCGATGTCGATGACCCGTGGCGCCAGTGTCTGCTGCGCCAGTCCGGCGACCCGGTCATGCAGTGCGGGCGTTGTGGAAATATCGTTCATGGCGGTTTCCTCCGGGCCGGCCCGCTTACGCGTGCGCCGCGGCCGGCGCGTCCCAGCGCCAGGTCGCCAGTTCGGGATTCAGCGGTGTTTGTGCCAGGTTGTTGGCGAAGTTGCACAGCGTGGCCAGGCTGACACCCAGCACGGCATCCAGCGCATTGGCCGGGGTGAAACCGGCGGCGAGGAAGGTGGCATACGCGTCGTCATCGACCTGGCCGCGGCCGGCGATAACGGCGAGGGTGAAGCGGGCCAGCGCGTTCAGGCGCGGGTCGTCGAGTGCATGGCGTTCACGCAGCGCGGCGAGCACGGCCGGCGGCAGCAGTGCCTGTTTCTCGACCATGGCGCTGTGGCCGGCGACGCAGAATGCGCAGCCGTGGGTGGTGGCGGCGGTCAGCTGGACCACTTCACGTTCGGCGGCATTCAGGCTGGAGCGGGCGTTGATGGCGGAAACGGTGCGGTAGGTTTCCAGTGCGGTCGGGGCATTGGCGAGCACGCCGATCAGGTTCGGGATAAAGCCGGATGCCTGGCGGACGCTGTTCAGCGCGTCACGCGCGGCTTCGGGGGCAGAATCGGGGCTGTGGATGGGAAAGCGGCTCATGGGGCATTCCTGATTCAGGGTTGAGGGAGCGATGGTAAGTTTTGCCATATGCATTAAAAACATCAAAAAAGTTTCTGTTTATTCTTTTCTGTGCTTAGGGTCGGCTCAGGCCCGGTTGCCGACGGTGGCCAGCTTGCCGAGCGTGGCGATCGCCTGTTCGATGTCGGCGTCCCAGGGATGGCCGTAATTGAGCCGGAAGCAGTTGGCGAAGCGCGGATGGCTGGTAAAGATCCGCCCCGGTGCGATGCTGATGCCGTGTGACAGCGCGCGCTGGTGCAGGTCCAGCGCATCGATGCCGTCGGGCAGCTCGATCCACAGAAAGTAGCCGCCGTCGGGTCGGGTAGCGCAGGTGCCGGGCGGAAAGTGGCGGGCGACGGCCTGCATGACGTCGCGCTGCTGCGCGGACAGCGCCTGGCGCAGGTGACGCAGGTGGCGGTCGTAGCCGCCTTTCTCCAGGTAGGCGGCCAGCGCGGCCTGGGCCGGTGCCGAGGTAGTCAGCGTGGTGGTCAGCTTGTGGCGGGCGACGGTGCGGGCAAAGCGGCCGGGCGCGGCCCAGCCGATCCGGTAGCCGGGTGCCAGACATTTGGAGAACGACGAGCAGTGCATGACCAGCCCGTGGCGGTCGAAGGCCTTGGCCGGTGTCGGGCGCTTGCTGCCGAAATACAGCTCGCCGTACACATCGTCCTCGATCAGCGGTACATCGTGGCGGGCCAGCAGCTCGACCAGATCGCGCTTCTTGTGGTCCGGCATCAGGCTGCCAAGCGGATTCTGGAAATTGGTCATCAGCCAGCAGGCTTTCGGCCGGTGCCGGGTCAGTGCGCTTTCCAGTGCGGCGAGGTCGATGCCTTCACGCGGGTGGGTCTGCACCTCGATCGCGTGCAGGCCGATGCGTTCCAGCGACTGCAGCGCGGTATAGAAAGTCGGTGATTCGACCACTACCGCATCGCCGGGGCGGGTGACCGCCATCAGGCACAGGTTCAGTGCTTCCAGTGCCCCGTTGGTGATGACAATGTCGTCGGTGTGGACGTGCAGGCCGTCGATCAGGTAGCGCAGCGCAATCTGCCGGCGCAGGCGGGCGTTGCCCGGGCTCAGGTCGTCGACCGAGCTCCACGGGTCGAGCTTCTGCACCGAGGACGCCATGACCTGGGCCAGCCGCGGCAGCGGAAACAGCAAGGGGCTGGGAAACGCCGAGCCGAGCGGCACCAGATCACGGCGCAGCGTCGATTCGAGCACGTCGAACACCCGCTCGCTGATCTCCAGCGCGGCTGCGGTGGCGGTCGGCTGCGGCAGGTTTTCCGGCTCCGGCGGCAGGCGCGGCGCGGTGCCGGTCACGTAGTAGCCGGAGCGGTCGCGGGCGCGGATCAGGCCGCGTGCTTCGAGCAGGTAATAGGCCTGGAATACCGTCGACGGGCTGATCTCGCGGCTGGCGCTGGCCTGGCGGACCGAGGGCAGGCGGTCGCCGGGACGCAGTACGCCGGTGTCGATCGAGCGGGCGATATCGTCGGCCAGCATTTCATAGCGTGTCATCGGGAGCGGGGTCCGGGCGGAAGAAGGGATCCCGGATTCTAGGCAGCGCCCGCGGCGGGAAACAGACACACAAACGGGGCAAAACACCGGATCAGAGGGGTAACAGACCGGCAACTGCTCCGGTGTTTTTACTGTCATCTGCCCATACCGCCGACACGGTCTACGGCATAACCTCCCGGCATAAAAACCGCATCGCGTTTCCAGCCCGGAAACCGGCGATGGCGGGAGGGACGGAAAGGGGCCGTGGCAGCCATGCACATGACAGTCGACCGGAGCCGGCCAGCCGCACAGGCGGAGGCCGGCCATGAATGAATCCCGCAGCCGGGTGATCCGCAGCGGGCGGATCGAGAATGACAACTGGCTTGGCTTTGCCGCGGTGGATGCCTTTCCACCTGGCGGATCGGTGTTTGTCGACCAGCCGGGCTGGGTGCTGCCATTGCCGTTGTGGAAGGCCTGCCGTGCACGGCTGAGCGGTCGTCGGCATCCGCCGGCCGTCTGGCTGGATGCGGGTACCGATCCGGCCACCCTGCTGGAAGACGGCCGGCTGATTTTCCCGCCCGACGATATCGCCTTTATCGCCATCGATTTCTCCGGTCATGCCGACCGGCGCGGCCATGCGCTGGCGCGGGCCCTGCGCGACCGGCATGGCTGGCGGGGGGAGTTGCGGGCCGTCGGCGATGTCCGGGTCGAAACCGTGCACGCGTTGTCACAGGCCGGTTTCGACAGTTTCACCATCAGACCGGGTCACGACCCGTTGCAGGCGCTGGCCGCGCTGGAAGGCTGCCCGCCGGTTTGCGGGCCGGGGCCCCGGCGGACCTGAGCGTCCGCCCTGTCTGTTTTTCGTCCGTGTTCCGCGCCGTGCCGGCGCGGGACGGGGACGCCGTTGTTTCAGTCCTGGAGAAAGCGCTATGGAGTCGCAGTCGACATATAACTACAAGGTCGTACGCCAGTTCGCCCTGATGACCGTGCTATGGGGGGTCGTCGGCATGCTGGTCGGCGTGACCATCGCCGCGCAACTGGTCTGGCCCGACCTGAACGTCGGTCCGTATTTCCACTTTGGCCGCCTGCGCGCGCTGCATACCAGTGGTGTGATCTTCGCCTTCGGTGGCTGTGGGCTGATCGCGACCAGCTACTACGTGGTACAGCGCACCTGCAACACCCGGCTGTTCTCCGATGGTCTGGCCGCGTTCACCTTCTGGGGTTACCAGGCGGTGATCGTCCTGTGCGTGATCACCTATCCGCTCGGCATGTCCTTCAACAAGGAGTACGCCGAGATGGAGTGGCCGATCAAGGTGCTGCTGGCCATCGTCTGGGTCGCCTATGCGGTCGTGTTCTTCGGCACCATCGCCAAGCGCAAGGTCAAGCACATCTACGTTGCCAACTGGTTTTACGGGGCGTTCATTCTGGCGATTGCGCTGCTGCACATCGTCAACAGCGCATTTGTTCCGGTCACGCTGTGGAAGTCGTACTCGATCTACTCCGGCGCCGTCGACGCGATGGTGCAGTGGTGGTACGGCCACAACGCGGTCGGCTTCTTCCTGACCGCCGGCTTCCTCGGCATGATGTACTACTTCGTCCCGAAGCAGGCCGGTCGCCCGATCTATTCGTACCGGCTGTCGGTGGTCCACTTCTGGGCACTGATTTTCACCTACATGTGGGTCGGTCCCCACCACCTGCACTACACCGCGCTGCCTGACTGGACCCAGTCGCTCGGCATGGTGTTCTCGCTGATTCTGCTGGCTCCGAGCTGGGGCGGCATGATCAACGGCATCATGACCCTGTCGGGTGCCTGGCACAAACTGCGCACTGACCCGATCCTGAAGTTCCTCATCGTGTCGCTGTCGTTCTACGGCATGTCGACCTTCGAGGGGCCGATGATGTCGATCAAGACCGTCAACGCGCTGTCGCACTATACCGACTGGACCATCGGTCACGTTCACTCCGGTGCACTGGGCTGGGTCGGCTTCATCACCATCGGTTCGCTGTACTACATGATCCCGCGGCTGTTCAACCGGGAGCAGATGTTCTCGATCCGCCTGATCGAGGCGCACTTCTGGCTGGCGACGCTGGGCGTCGTGCTGTACATCGCCGCGCTGTGGATCTCCGGCGTGACCCAGGGCCTGATGTGGCGTGCGCTGAACCCGGACGGCACGCTGACCTATGCGTTCGCCGAAGTGGTCAAGGCCACCTATCCGTACCACTTCGTGCGGCTGGTGGGCGGGCTGCTGTACCTGAGCGGCATGGTGATCATGGCGTACAACGTGTGCCGCACCGTGATGATCGGCCGCGCCGTCAACGCCCGCATCCCGGTTCTCGCCGCCCACGCCTGAACGGAAACCCTTTTCCGCCCCGGCGTGGCCGGGGCGGGTCACCGACTGGAGCCGACATGTCAGAAACCGACGCGCTGATCCTCTCCCTGTATACCGTCGCCGCACTCGGCGGCTTCCTGTACGCCATTGCCTGGGCCTGTTTCCGCCGCGGCGCCGGCGAGGAATTCGACGAGGCCGCCGCCCTGCCGTTCGCCGACAACGACCGCCGCATCAGCCGGCATTCGTCGCTGGATGGCTGAGCGGACACTGCCCCGGATCCGGCTAAAAAGCTGGGAAATCAGAAAAATCCTATTCAAAAGCACTGCCATGTCAGCGATCCTGAACACGATTTGTTCATTCTGAACAGCTTTCCCTGTCTACCTGCCCGGGGCGGGTGGACGGGGGGATCGATGCCGGGCATGAAAGACCTCCTCTTCTCTCCGGTCCTGCCACTGTCACGAGCGGCCATTCCCGTTCTGTTTCTCCAGGTGTTCGAGCAGACCATGCGCGACGACATGCGGAGCCTGCAGACGGCGATCCGGCTTGGCAGCAGGCTGGCCATTCTCCATCACGCGCACCGGATGAAAGGCGTACTGGCCATTGTCGAATCTGCTCCGGGGGTCCGCCTGTGCACGGCCATCGAGCGTCTGGCGGAGGAAAGGCGTCATCCGGCACGGATGGCGGCGCTGGCCGACGCGCTGGAGTGCTGCCTGTTTTCCACCTGGGAGGGTCGTGAATGAACATCGTGCTTGCGGATGACCACCCGATCGTGATGATCGGCATCAGGAACGCACTGCAATCCGTGAAAGAGCTTCGCATCAGCGGCGAGGCCGACAGCGCGTCCGGGCTGATCCGGCTGCTGGAAAGCAAGACGCCGGACATCCTGATTACCGATTTCTACATGCCGGGCAGCAGGCAGGGTGATGGCATCGGCCTGGTGACCTATGTGCAGCGCCATTTTCCGGCGGTCCGGCTGATCGTGCTGACCATGCTGACCAATGCGGCCGTGCTGCGCACGATCGTCGATGTCGGCGTGCAGGGGCTGTTGCTGAAGAGTACCGCCGCACTGGAGATCATCCCGGCCCTCCATGCGGTGATGAATGGCGGCACCTATATCGACCGCGAGGCGGCCGACATCCTGTGCCGCGCCGACAAACTGCCCGACAAGGATGGCAATCCGCTGCAGCGGCAGCGGCTGACGACGCGCGAGCTGGAGGTCGTCCGCCTGTTTGTCACCGGCAACTCGGTGTCGGATATCGCCAGACTGCTGAATCGCAGCGTCAAGACCGTCAGCACCCAGAAGCGCCAGGGCTCGCGCAAGCTCGGCGTGTCGAACGACCGCGAGCTCTACGAGTATGCCCGGCTGAACGGGCTGCTCTGACAGCAGCGCACCGCAGTGGCTACAATGACAGCCTTGTCGCGATGCGCGGCCGTCGCCGGCCGCCGTCGCAGTTCCGACACCGCGACGGCGGTGCCCAAAGACGGAAATTCACATGACCGACGTCACTCCCCATCTCGGCCGCCGCGAGCGGTTGATCCGGTCGCTCGGCGATGGCATCGCCATCCTGCCGACCGCGCCTGAACAGCACCGCAATGGCGATGCCCATTATCCGTACCGCTTCGACAGCAGCTTCTACTACCTGACCGGCTTTGCCGAACCGGAGGCGGTGCTGGTGCTGGATGCGAGCAATGGCCGTTCGGTGCTGTTCTGTCGCGAAAAGAATCTGGAACGGGAAATCTGGGACGGCTTCCGTCATGGCCCCGAAGGCGCGCGCGAGGCGTTCGGCTTCGACGAGGCCTGGCCGATCGACGAGTTCGATGCCCGGCTGCCCGATCTGCTGGCGAACCGGGATACGCTGCATTACGGCTTTGGCCGCGATGCGGCGTTCGATACCCGCATCAATGCGGCACTGAACACGGTGCGCGCCCGCTTCCGCACCGGTGTGACGGCACCCACGGTGCTGAAGGACGTGCATGCGCTCGTGCACGAAATGCGGCTGGTCAAGGATGAGCATGAAATCGCCCTGATGCGCGAGGCCGCACGCCTGTCCGCTGCCGGTCACGTTGCCGCGATGCGCGCCGCGCGTCCGGGACGGCATGAATACCAGGTCGAGGCGGAAATCCTGCGCACCTTCATCGCCGGTGGCGCACGCTATCCGTCGTTCGAGAGCATCGTCGCCGGCGGTGCCAACGCCACCACGCTGCACTATGTCGGCAACGGCAGTGTGCTGCGCGACGGCGACCTGCTGCTGATCGATGCCGGTTGCGAATACCAGGGTTACGCCGGCGACATTTCGCGCACTTTCCCGGTCAACGGCACCTTCAGCGGTCCACAGCGCGACCTGTATCAGGTGGTGCTGGCGGCCAACCAGGCCGCCATCGACGCGCTGGCGCCCGGCGTGCGCTGGAACGTGCCGGCCGATGCGGCGCTGGCGGTCCAGGTGCGCGGCCTGATCGACCTCGGCCTGCTGCAGGGCAGTGTCGACGGCAATATCGAGTCCGAAGCCTATCGCCAGTTCTACATGCACCGCATCGGCCACTGGCTCGGCATCGACGTCCATGACGTCGGCGATTACAAGATCGATGGCGAATGGCGCGAATACCACCCGGGCATGGTGACCACGGTCGAGCCCGGCCTGTATGTGCGGCCGGCCGACAATGTGCCGGAGGCGTTCTGGAACATCGGCATCCGCATCGAGGATGACGTGCTGCTGACCGCGAGCGGACACGAGGTCCTGTCGGGCGACGTGCCGAAGTCGGTCGAGGCGGTCGAGGCCCTGCTGGCGGAGCGCGACTGAATGCTGCCACTGCATGTTGATGTCGCCGTGGTCGGCGGCGGCGCGGTCGGCGCGAGTGTCGCGCTGGCGGCGAAGGCGGCCGGTCGCTCGGTACTGCTGGTCGAGGCACGGGCGCGGGATGCCGATGTGCGCGATCCGCGCGTGCTGGCGCTGTCGCATGCCAGCCAGCAGGCGCTGGCCGCTTCCGGCATCTGGCACGACGGCATGCCGTCGACGCCGATCGACCGGGTCCATGTCAGTCAGGCGGCGGCTTTCGGCCGCACCGTACTCGACCGCGATGACCTCGGCCTGGCACACCTTGGCCATTCGGTCGCATATTCGGATCTGTATGCGGCTGCGCGCGAGGCGCTGCTGGCCGCCGGCGTGCCGGTCGCGTTCTCGTCGCGGGCGACCACGCTGCGCAGCGGCAGCAGCTTTGCCGAGCTCGGCATCGCGCCGGATGGCGCCGCACCGCACTGGCTGACGGCACGGCTGGTGGTGCTGGCCGATGGCGGGGGGCTGATTGACCAGTTGCCGGATGTGGTGCGACGCGAGCACGACTACCGGCAGTGCGCGGTGCTGGCGCGGCTGCGGCCGGAAACCCCGCATGGCAATGTGGCGTTCGAGCGCTTTTCCGCCCGGGGACCGATGGCACTGCTGCCGGTCGGTGACGAGCTGATGGCAGTGTGGACCCGCAGTCACGACGATGCCGAGCGGCTGATCGCGCTGGATGACGAGGCATTCGGTGCCGAGTTCGGCGCGGCATTCGGCGAGCGGCTCGGGCGGCTGACGCCGACCGCACCGCGACTGGCGGTGCCGCTGCGGCTGAAGGTCGCCAACCGTATCGTCAGCCGCCGCGTGGCACTGGCCGGCAATGCGGCGCAGACCATGCACCCGATTGCGGCCCAGGGCCTGAACCTCGGCCTGCGCGATGCCGCGCTGCTGTCCGGGCTGATCGCCCGTCCCGGCGACGCCGGCGACGCGACGCGGCTGGCCGAGTATGCGCGCCGCCGTCGCGTCGACAGCCTGGCCGTCACCGGCTTCACCCACAGCCTGGTGACGCTGTTCGATCACCAGGACCCGGTCAGCCGGGGCGCGCGGGGCGCAGTGATGGCAGTGCTGGATGCGGTGCCGACCTTCCGCAAGCGGTTCGCGTCATCGCTGGTGTTCGGCATCGGCGGCTAGGCGGAATCAGGCCGGTCCGACCGCCTGACTGGCGGGCTGGCCGGCCGCAGCGGCTTCCTCTTCCTGCAGTTGCAGGCGCCACATCTCGGCAAAACGCCCGTCGCGTTCGACCAGTTCGCGGAAGGCGCCGCGCTCGACGATGCGGCCCTGTTCCATGACCACGATCTGGTCGGCATCGATGATGGTCGATAGCCGGTGGGCAATGATCAGCGTGGTGCGGTTGGCGGCAATGGCGGCCAGTTCGGCCTGGATGGCCTTTTCCGTTTCCGAGTCCAGCGCGCTGGTCGCTTCATCGAATACCAGGATCGGCGGATTTTTCAGCAGGGTGCGGGCAATGGCGACGCGCTGTTTCTCACCGCCGGACAGCTTGAGCCCGCGTTCGCCGACCTGGGTGCGATAACCGTCCGGCAACTGGCTGACAAACTCGTGGATGCGCGCGGCGCGGGCGGCCTCGATCACCTCGGCTTCGCTGGCCTCGGGCCGACCGTAGGCGATGTTGTAGTAAATGGTGTCGTTGAACAGCACTGTGTCCTGCGGCACGATGCCGATCTGCGCGCGCAGGCTGGCCTGGGTGTAGTCGCGGATATCGCGGCCGTTGATGCGGATCGCGCCGCCGGTGACGTCATAGAAGCGGAACAGCAGCCGCGACAGCGTCGATTTGCCGGCGCCGGAGCTGCCGACCACCGCGACGGTATGACCGGCCGGAATGTCGAAGCTGACATCGTGCAGGATCTGCCGCTTCGGGTCGTAGTGGAAATCGACCTGGTCGAAGCGGATGGCGGCGGAGCGGGTCGACAGTGTCTGCGCGTCAGGCTTGTCGGCGATTTCTTCACCGACTTCCATCAGCGTGAACATCTTCTCCATATCGGCCAGCGAGTGCTTGATCTCGCGGTAGACGAAACCGAGAAAATTCAGTGGTGCATAAAGCTGGATCAGATAGGCGTTGACCAGCACCAGGTCGCCGATGCTCATCTGCCCGGTAACCACGCCATTGGCCGCCATGCCCATCAGCAGCGCGACGCCGATGGCGATGATCGCGCCCTGGCCGGCGTTCAGCAGGTTCAGCGAGGTCTGGTTCTTGATTGCGCTTTCTTCCCACGAGGCGAGGTTGCGGTCATAGCGGGCGACCTCGTATTTCTCGTTGCCGAAATACTTGACCGTCTCGAAGTTCAGCAGCGCGTCGATCGCCTTGCTGTTCGCCTGGCTGTCGAGGTCGTTCATGCTGCGGCGATAGACCATGCGCCACTCGGTCACCGCAAGCGTGAACAGAATGTAGATGGCGATGGTACCGAAAGTGACGGCGGCAAAGCTCCAGTGATACCTGCCGAGCAGGATGAAGGCGACCAGCGCGATTTCCAGCAGAGTCGGCAGGATGTTGAACAGCATGAAATTCAGCAGGAAGCCGATGCCCCGGGTGCCGCGTTCGATATCGCGGCTCATGCCGCCGGTCTGGCGCTCGAGGTGGAAGCGCAGCGACAGCCGCTGCAGATGCGCGAACACCTGCAGCGCAATGCGGCGGATGGCCCGCTGCGTTACCTTGGCGAATACCGCGTCGCGCAGTTCACCGAACACGCCGGTCGCCAGCCGGGCCAGACCATAGGCAACCACCAGGCCGAGCGGCAGCGTCAGCACGGCATGCTGCGGACCGAGCGTGTCGACCACATCCTTCAGCAGCAGCGGCACGCTGACGTTTGCCAGCTTGGCAATGACCAGACAGGCCATGGCCACAATGACGCGGCCCTTGAATTCGAGCAGATAGGGCAGCAGTGTGCCCAGGGTCTTGAGATCGTTGCGGTTTTCCGGGGCCGGGCCCGAGTGACTGATGCGCATGGTGGTCTAAGCTGATTCCTGGTGAGTCGCAAGGAGCGTGCCGGATGTGGATCCTTCTCCTCGAGGCCGGGCTGGCCCTGGCCATCGGTCTTTTCGTTGTCTGGTGGACCTGGCCCAAAAAGAACGAAAAGAACAAGTAAGGAACAACTAGTGTATCGGCATTGCCGTTCGGGAGGGAGCGCGCGCGCAATCCGGGCTACACTCGCGGCTTCACCCGTCCCGCTCCGGATTTGCCATGTCCCTGCGCCCGTGCCGATTGCTGCCCGCCGTTTTCCTGTCCGTCCTTGCTGCCGGCGCGCAGGCAGCCCCTGCACTGGCTGAAGCGTTGCAGGGAACGGCCGTGGTGCTGATGGGCGAGGTGCACGACAACGCCGATGGCCATCGCGAGCGCCTTGCGCTGCTGACGGCCGCGGTCGGGGCCGGCTGGCGGCCGGCCATCGCCATGGAGCAGTTTGACCGCGAAAGCCAGCCGGCCCTGACCATGGCGCAGCAGCGTTGCGGACAGGACGCCGACTGCGTGATCGCTGCTGCGCGGACCGACAACGGCGGCTGGGACTGGCGCTACTACCGCCCGGTGGTCGCACTGGCGCAGCGCTACCAGTTGCCGCTGCTGGCGGCGAACGTGTCCCGCGCCGATGCCGCCAGGGTGGCGCGCGCCGGCTTCCCGGCCGCGCTGGATGCAGCCAGCATCGCCCGTCACCGGCTGACGCAAGCGCTGCCGGCTGATCTGGCGGCAGGGCAGGGCGAAGCCGTGCGTGACGGCCATTGCCGCCTGCTGCCGGACAGCGCCGTGCCCGGCATGGTCAATGCCCAGGTCGCCCGTGACGTGTTCATGGCCGATGTGCTGGACGGCCAGTCCGGGCGCGGCGTGGTGCTGCTGGCCGGCAACGGCCATGTGCGGCGCGACCTCGGCGTGCCGCGCTGGTTGTCCGGCGACCGCCCGCCGCTGGTGATCGGTTTTGTCGAGCAGGACCCGCCCGAAGCGGCGTTCGATCACCTGCTGCGCCTTGCCCCCGTCTCGCGTCCGGACCCGTGCGCGGCGCTCGCCGCCCCGCGCTGACCCTGCCCCCGTTCTGCGCCGTTCTGGCGATACATTTGGTTTTGCAAATGTAAAGTAAGTCACCTTCGGTATTTAAGCCGGAGAGTGGCCGCAGTAAATTACGCTCAAGCCAAAAGAAACAACAAGGCTCGCATCCAGATTGAATATCGCCTGATGTTCAATCCGGATACGAGTTCGGGTACCCGCTCTTCCCTTATTCGCAACGGTTTGGTGAGGAATATCATGTCTCAGACTTTTCCATGTCTTTTTGTCGATCTGGCAGTGATTAGAAACAATGCCCAGGCGATGGTCTCGTTGTGCCGTGACCACGGAATCACCCCGGTTGGCATTACCAAGCTGGCGCGTGGCGCCTGCGAAGTGGCGCAAGCCTTTATTGATGGTGGCATCAAGACCGTCGGGGATTCCCGTATTGGCAATCTGGAAAACATGGCCGGCATGCCGGTCGAGAAAATGCTGCTGCGCATTCCGCAAGTCAGTCGCGCCGTCGACGTGGTTACGTATGCCGATATTTCGCTGAACTCGGAACCGCGCACGGTGCGGGCCCTGTCTGCCGCTGCTGCTGCCCTGAACCGGACCCACAAGGTCATCGTCATGCACGACCTTGGTGACCTGCGTGAAGGCTGCTTCCGGGCAGAAGACACCGTGGCGCTGGCAAAACTGGTGCTGGATCTGCCGAATCTCGAACTGGAAGGCGTCGGCGCCAACCTGGCCTGCTACGGCGGGGTCGAGCCGACCACGGAAAACCAGCAGACACTGGTCGATATCGGTCGGCGCATCGAACGCGAACTCGGCGTCAGGCTGCACACCGTGTCCGGTGCCAGCTCGGCCGGTCTGCCCTTGCTGCTGCGCGGCGGGATGCCGGCCGGCGTGACCCAGCTTCGCCTTGGCGCTTCGCTGCTGATGGGCATCGGCCTGAATGACGACCCGATTCCCGGCACCACCCAGGATGCATTCGAACTGGGCGTGGAAATTATCGAGCTGAAGGAAAAACCGTCGGTCCCGATCAATTCCACCGCACTGGATGCATTCGGCAACAAGCCTGAATTCGAGGATTTCGGCAATCGCCAGCGTGCCATTTGCGCCCTGGGCAAGCAGGATATTGATTTTGAACAGTTGATTCCGTCCGATCCGGCCATTCGTATTATCGGCGGCAGCAGCGATCACCTGATTCTGGATGTCACCGACTCGAAAATGAATTACCAGGTCGGCGATGCGGTGTATTTTTCACTGAGCTACGGTGGGGTCTTGCAGGCAATGACTTCCGACTATGTCCGGAAAACCTACCGTAATGCGAAAAAAGCAGAGCGGCTGGCGGAGGCGGCCTGATCGGTGGCCGGGGGCCATGAAAAAATTTTGCGGTAAAAAATCAGAATCTATTAATTTGTTAACTTTTGGGAGCCAACATGTCTGACGGTACTCAAGTTGCAGCGCCGAAACTGAAATTGGGCGCACTCACCGCGCTGGTTGTCAGCGCGCTGATCGCGGCAGGCATTTTCTCTTTGCCCCAGAATATGGCGGCAAGCGCGGGTGCCGGTGCGATCATCATCGGTTGGGTAATCACTTTCTTCGGCATGCTGACGCTGGCCTTCGTCTTCCAGACCCTGGCCAACCGCAAGCCTGAAATCGAAGGCGGCGTGTACGGTTACGCCCGGGCAGGGTTCGGGCCCTATATGGGCTTCAACTCGGCATGGGGCTACTGGATCTCGGCGTGGATCGGCAACGTGTCCTACTTCGTGGTGATCTTCTCCGCACTGGGTTCGTTCAGTGCGCTGGGGTTCTTCGGCGAAGGCAATACCCTGCCGGCCATCGTCTGCTCGTCCGTGCTGTTGTGGATGCTGCACTTCATGATCTGCCGCGGCATTCAGAGCGCAGCCTTCATCAACATCCTGACCACGGTGGCCAAGCTGGTTCCGCTGGCCCTGTTCCTGGTGCTGGTGATCGTGGCATTCAAGGTCGACACCTTCCGTCTCGACTTCTGGGGTACCGCCGCACTGGGCAGCATCATGGATCAGGTCAAGAGCACCATGCTGGTGACGACCTGGGTGTTCATCGGTATCGAGGGCGCTTCGGTGTTCTCCAGCCGTGCCGAAAACATGCGTGACGTCGGCAAGGCCACCATGATCGGTTTCGCCCTGTCCATCGTGATGTTCGTGGCCGTGACCCTGCTGTCGATGGGCATCCTGACCCAGCCGGAACTCGCCGCACTGAAAAACCCGTCGACCGCTGGTGTGCTGAAGGCCGCTGTCGGTGACTGGGGTGCCACGCTGATGAATATCGGCCTGGTGATCTCGGTGGGTGGCGCGCTGCTGGCCTGGACCCTGCTGGCTGCCGAAGTGCCGTACCTGGCAGGCAAGGATGGCACGATGCCGAAGTTCTTCGGCGTGGTGAACAAGAATGGTGCCCCGGTCAATGCACTGTGGCTGACCAATGGTCTGGTGCAACTGTTCCTGATCATCACCCTGTTCAACTCGGCCGGTTACCTGACCCTGTTGCTGCTCGCAACCTCGATGATCCTGATCCCGTATCTGCTGTGCGCGCTGTATGCACTGATCATTGCAGTTCGCAAGGACGGCTACAGCGAGGCTGAATCCGGTACCCGCACCAAGGATCTGCTGGTCAGCCTGGTGGCATCGGTCTACGGCATGTGGCTGCTGTACGCTGCCGGTCCGAAGTACCTGTTCCTGTCGATGATCCTGTACGCCGTCGGTGTGGTGTTCTACCTGAAGGCACGCAAGGAACAGAACCAGAAACCGTTCATGCCGGCTGAAGTGGTTATCGCCGTGGTCGTGGTTCTCCTCGGTATCTACGCCGCTTACGAGCTTGCAACCGGTGCGCTGACCCTGTAACGATTTATTTGGCTCTCCGGCCAGTTTCGCCCCGCCCGCGCGGGGCGTTTTTTGTTTTTCCGGCCTGGCTGGCCGCGACCGGGTGGGCAGTGCGCCGCCTGCATATTGCGCACGGTCATGCGTCCAGCGTGCGCCGGCAGCGTAAAATGCCGGCCCATCACGACGTCTGTGGACGGATCCCATGCGACTGGACAATTTCGACATCCGCCTGCTGCGGGTGTTCATGACCATTGCCGATTGCGGCGGTTTCTCTGCCGCGCAGGCGCACCTCGGGCTGAGCCAGTCGGCGATCAGCAACAAGATGCACGACCTTGAAACCCGGATGGGGCTGCGCCTGTGCGAGCGTGGCCGCAGCGGGTTCAGGCTGACGGCCGAAGGCGAGCGCATCTACGAGGAAACCCGGATCCTGCTCGGACTGATCGACCAGTACGAGGACCGGGTCGGGCAGATCCGCCACGTGCTGTTCGGCCATGTCCGCATCGGCATCATCGACACGCTGGCGACCAACCCGGAGTGCCGGCTGGCCGAGAGCCTGCGTCAGTTCTGCCATGATTTTCCGCAGGTCAATGTCTCGGTCACGGTCATCGACTCGATGGATATCGAGTCCCTGCTGCTGCAGGGCCGGCTCGACCTCGGCATCACCTCGTCCGAGAAGGACATGCCGGGCCTGTCCTACGACCGGCTGTTCGTCGAGCGGCAGTGCCTGTACGCGTCGCCGGAACATCCGGTATTTGCGCTGGGCAAGGAGGTGCTGGACAAGGGTGATGTGCAGGCGTTCGCCGTGGCCGGACGCGGCCAGTCGCACTTCATCACCCCGCTCGAAGCCGGCTTCAATACCCGCGCGGTGTCCGCCCATATGGAAGGCACGGTGTTCCTGCTGCTGTCCGGTGAATTCATCGGCTATCTGCCGAACCACTGCGCGAAGGTCTGGGTCGACCAGGGGCGCCTGCGGCAACTGCCGGCGCCGGCGCTCGAGTACTCGCCGGCCTTTGCCCTGACCCGGCCGCGCTATGGTATCCGCTCGCAGGCGGCGGACCGTCTGTCCGAGGCGATCCTGGCCAGCCACTTTTCGCACCCGCAGGCGGCCGACGACGCTGCAAATTAATATACATGCAGGAATGTATGTGTTAAAGTGGCTTCGCACTCAAAGCAGGAACACGCTGTTCCCCATGCCTTGCGTAGCCTCTTCTGGATTCATGCCCGCCCCGTGCGGGCATCTTTTTGCCCGTTTCCAGCCGCCGGTGTGGCTGCGGCCAGTGCCTGGACTGCCGCAAAATCCAGCGCGTCCAGTGCGGCGCGAACCGCTTCGACAAAGGGGCGCGCTTCCGGACAGCTGCAGGTCATCAGCACGATCCAGTCCTCGATATCGGTGATCAGGCCGGCTTCGGCCATCTGCGCCAGTTCGCGCAGCCGCGGCTCGGGCGGCAGGACATGCGAGGGCGGGGGGGGGACCGCCGGCATGGCCGGCGGGGGCGGCAGGTCGATCTGCATGGTGCGGGCGCTGCTGTCGGCGGCACGGCACGGGATGGCGAAATGGAACTGGCTGCCCTGGTCCGGGGTGCTGTGCAGGGCCAGCGTGCCGCCCATGTACTGGATGATGCGCCTGGAGATGAACAGGCCGAGGCCGGCGCCGCCATGGTTGCGCTGCAACTGGGCGAAGGCCTCGAAGATATGGGCCTGCTTCTCCGACGGGATGCCGACTCCGGTATCGCTGACCGAGATGCCCAGATGCGGTTCGCCGTTGTCGTATTCGATACCGACCCGCAAGCGGATTTCGCCGTCGTGGGTGAACTTGGCCGCGTTCGACAGCAGGTTCAGCAGCACTTGCTGCAGCCGGTAGCCGTCGAGCATCAGCGTGTCCGGGATATCGTCGGCATAGTCGAGGATAAAGGTGTTGTGCTGCTGCGCGGCCAGAATGTGCGCGTACTGCGAAATGTGGTTGATCAGGTCCGGCAGGCGAAGCGGTGCCGCGTCGATGCTGAGCGGATGCAGCTCTCCCTTTGCGTACTCGAGCAGTTCGTCGATCAGGCCCAGCTGGTAGGACGCGCTGTGGGCAATGGTCCGGGCGTGCGCGGCCAGCTCCGGAGGCGAGCCGTCCTGCAGCAGGCGTGCATAGCCGCCGATGGTGACCAGCGGGGCGCGCAGATCGTGGCTGATATAGGCCAGGATGCGGGTCTGGTCGTCATGGGCGGTCCGCGCTTCGGCCAGGGCCTGGTTCAGCGCCGAGGTCTGCCGGTCCACTTCCTTCTGCAGCCGGTCCTTTTCCTGGATATGCCATGACAGCAGCAGCGCCTGGGCTTCGGCACGCTCGGCGCGCATCCGGTTCACCCAGGCGGCCAGAATCGCCAGCATGAAGGCCATGATCACGATGGCGACCAGCGGTGTGTAGTTGATGTCCGGCAGCCAGCGGCGGGTACTGCCGCCGAGCTCCAGCGCGCGGATCAGGATGCCGACGACGGACACCATGAAAAAGGAAATCACCAGCCAGGCCGTGCCCGGCATGCGCTTGATGAACAGCAGGCCGACGGCCACCAGCAGCATGCTGGTGACCAGTGGCGTGTAGATGCTGATTTTCGCGATCAGATAGTAATCGCCGAACAGCGACATCAGCGCGATGCCGACAAACAGCATGGCAGTGCCGATAAAGACACTGGCCCAGGGCAGCGAGATTTTCTCCCGCCGGCACAGGAAGTACAGGTAGGCGATGATGAAGGTTGCGGTCAGCGCACCGAGGCAGGCATTGGCCTGATATCCCCACGCGGTCACTTCCGGCCACAGATACTGTTTCGCATAGCCGCGGTACGACGCTTCGTACAGCAGGAAGACGGCGCAGGTCACGCCCTGCAGGCCGAACAGCCAGTCGCGCGAGAACAGGCACAGGAACAGCGAGTAGATGCACAGGACGACCAGGCCACCCAGGTTGATCCCGTCCAGCAGCGCTTCCAGGCTGCCGCTGGCATGCAGTGTCCCGGGTGTGGTCAGGACGGCATCCATGCCGATCGAGGTCGGGCTCTTGACGCGAATCCAGATCTGCGCGCGCTGGTGGGCGGCCAGTTCCAGGCTGAGGCCGGGCATGCGTTCCGGCGCGTATGACCAGTGCTGCTCGCTGTTGGGCACGGCGAGGCCGGCCCGGGTTTGCGACCAGTGCCCGTCCTGCTCGACATGGAAGGTGACGTCGGCGAGGCGCGGCGACAGGAACATCAGCCGCAGGGACTGCGGGAGCGGACGGTCATTGACCACGCTCAGCCGCAGCCACCAGGCCGAGCGGGTGAACCCGGGGCGCAGCAGATCGGTCGTGGCCGGGACGAAGTCACTGGCGCGGGAACGAACCCCGGCCAGATCCAGCTGCGCATCGGGATCTTTCAGCACGTCCAGATACGGGGTCAGGCTGAGCGGCCAGTCGCTGCGCTGTCCCAGTCGCAGCTCGCCCGCCTGCGCAAACGGCAGCCAGAACAGCAGGCACAGCAGCAGCATCCATCCGCCGGTGTATGACGCTGGCCTTGTCGTGGACAACGGTGGCGGACCTGGGCGGAGGGTAGGCATGCGAGGACAGGGGCTGGGGCGGCGATGGCAGACGGACGATCGTCACCGGGACCGGGGAGGGCAATGAAGGCTTTTCCTGCAGGAAACAGCCGAATGGCAAAAATCATAGCATGAAACCGCCGGGTTTCAGCATGCCCGCGGCGTACCCGCCCCGGCCGGACCGGCCGCATCAGCGCTTGGGGCCGAACACCGACTTTGGCGCCCTGCCATAGAAACGCGCGAAAGCAGCGCTGAAATTGCTCGGATGCTCATAGCCGACCTCGTAGGCGACTTCGGCCACCTGGCGCCCGGTCTCCAGCAGCGCCCAGGCTTTCCGCATCCGCAGTTCCAGTTGCAGTCGCAGCGGACTTTGCCGGAAGCGGTGGCGGAAGCCGGAGCGCAGCTTGCTCTCGCTGAGGCCGACCGCTGCGGCGAGGTCGCTGATGCCCATGTAGTGGCCGTTGTGCATTTCCAGCAGGCGCCGGGCTTCGTCCAGCTTGTCGGCATCGCGCTGGCGGAGACGCGGGGTGTGCCTGTCCTGTGACAGATCCAGATGGCGCAGTTGTTCCGCCAGCAGGCTGAGCACGTGGATATGGGTCTGCAGAATGTCCGGCGTCGGTTCGGATGCCTGCCACAGCAGGGCATTGGCGTGGGCGAGGCAGGCCGGCGAGGTGGGCCGGTACGCGAGTTGCCGCACGCCGCTGCGGCTGTCCAGCAGCTTCCGGCAGCCATGATCGTCGGGCAGGTAGTGTCGCAGCATGCGTTCGCCGACCAGCAGCCGTATCTGCCGGACACTGTGGTCGTGGCGGTAATGGCGCTCGCCATGGCTGCTGAGAAAACTCGAGACCGTGGTGTGACCGCTGCGGAACGACAATTCGGTGCCGCAATGTCCGCGGAATTGTGACTCGCCGGTCAGGCCCAGCGTGATGGCCAGCACCGGGCGTTCCAGTTGCTTGCGGCTCTCTTCCACCAGATCCCGCTGCGGCCGGTAATGGGTGCGCAGCAGGCTGAAATCCGGTGCGATGCCGAGGCAGTCGGTGTGGCACTCGCCCAGTTCTTCCGGCAGGCGGAGCCTGACCCAGCCTTGCTGCTGTCGCTCGCTGCCATGCGCTTCGTTCGCCATGATCCGGTATGACATGTTGTCTCCCTGCCCGCCTGTGTCCGGGCTGTTCGCATATGAGATATTTCAATACGCACACAAACGATATCAATAATCATTATCTTTAGTGCGTACTATCCTGTGTGTCTGCTGGATAACGCCGCAAGTGCTGGCACACGGTGCGGCGTTCGCTTGCTGCATGCGAAGGGAAAGGGCAGGTACCACCATAGGCGCTTATTGCGGCGCCGGTACGGGATTGCCGCATTCCGGCGCGAACGAAAGCGATAGATGTCGCGCTGAAATCGATATTCACATCCCTCTGGCTGCGGATGAAAATAATTCTCATTGACCAATCGGAACTGGAGACGGGCACGATGATACTGCCGCCACTGGTTGCACCGGACGCCACGCTGTCCAGTGCCGAACTCACCAGCTACAGCCGTCACCTGCTGATGCCGGGGTTCGGGCCGGACGGGCAGCGACGGCTGAAGCACAGCCGGGTGCTGGTGATCGGCGCCGGCGGACTCGGTTCCCCGGTCCTGCTCTATCTGGGGGCCGCCGGCGTCGGCACGCTGGGGGTGATCGATTTCGACGTGGTCGAAGCGTCGAATCTGCAGCGCCAGATACTGCACGGGGTCGCCGATATCGGCCAGCCGAAAACCGGGAGTGCCGTCCGGGCGCTACGGGAACGCAATCCATGGATTCATGTGCGATCGCATCGCGAACGGTTCGATGCCGGCAACGCGCGGGCCCTGCTCGCCGACTATGACCTGGTGGTGGACTGCAGCGACAACTTCGCCTCCCGCTATCTGGTCAACGACAGCTGCGTGCTGGCCGGCAAGCCCTATGTGTGGGGGGCCATTTTCCGCTTCGAAGGACAGGTGTCGGTGTTCTGGGAACAGGCGCCCGGCGGTGCCGGACCGAACTACCGCGACCTCTATCCGTCGCCGCCATTGCCGGCCCGTACGCCATCCTGCGCGGAAGGGGGGGTGCTCGGGGTGCTGTGCGGAACGATCGGCACCCTGATGGCCACGGAGGCGATCAAGCTGATTACCGGCATCGGCACCAGCCTGCTGGGGCGCCTGCTGATCTATGACGCTCTGGACATGAGCCTGCGCTGCCTGCCGCTGAGGCGCGCCCCGCAGCGCGAGGTCGTGACCGGCCTGGGCGAGTATCCGGCCGGGCGCGGCGCGGCTGGCGAAGGCGATGCGCCGGTGCCGTCGCTCCGCGCGCAGGAATTGCAGCAACTGCTGGCCCGCCACGAGCCGGTCGTGCTGATCGATATCCGGGAGCGGTTCGAGTGGGACATTGTCCGCATCGACGGCGCGCGCCATATCCCGCGAGACGAGCTGATCCGCCAGGACGTGCTGGAGACGCTGGACAAGTCCGCCGCCATCGTTCTGCACTGCAAGCATGGTCTGCGTTCGCGCCAGGTGCTGCGCGACATGCAGGGGCACGGCTTTCGCAATGTGAAACACCTCGACGGCGGCATCATCGCCTGGATCCGGGACGTCGAGCCCGGACTGCCTTGCTACTGAACGGAATGCACTGCGCATCCGATTCCGCCCTGAGGGCGGGACGACCGCGCGACCGGATGGCCCGTGGCCATCGGCAACAGGGAGGAAACATGATGTTGATCATCCATCAGCGACTGGCTGACGCCATTGTCCGCCAGGCACTGGCCGACCATCCCCTTGAAAGCTGCGGCGTGCTGGCCGGTCCGGCCGGTACCGGCGTGCCGACCCGATGCATTGCGATGGACAACGCCGCGCAGTCGGAGTGCTTTTTCCGCTTCGATTCGCACCAGCAGTTGCGGCTGGCGCGCGACATGGCGCAGCTGGGACAGGAAGCCGTGGCGATCTACCACTCGCATACCGGCAGCCATGCCTACCCGAGCCGCAGCGATATCGACTACGCGACCGATCCGGCCCTGCATTACCTGATCGTGTCCACCGATGCCGGGTATCCACCCGGGCTGCGCAGTTTTCGCATCGGCAACGGTCACGTGGTCGAGGAGCGGATCGCTGCGGTATCCGCCTATCGCGATGTCCGGTTCAACCATGGCCTCGACACCGGCGATACCAGACCGGCCACCGCTGCCTGAACGGCGATCCGGCCACCTTCACTTTCCAGGAGAACGACATGGACATCACTGTCAGCATTCCCGCGCTGCTGCGCCCGCTGACCCGCGATCGCGGACAGATCGTCGCTCACGGATACACCGTGGGTGAACTGATCGAGAATCTCGATGCCTGCTATCCGGGTATCGGGCCGGGGCTGATGGCCGGCGGCGCGGTGCACGGTTTCATCAATCTGTATGTCAACGACGACGATATCCGTTTCGCCGCCGGGCTGGCGACCCCGCTGCAGGCCGGCGACCACGTGACCATCCTGCCTGCTGTGGCCGGGGGCTGACGGGAATGGTCGCTCGTCTGCTGAACGGATGCACGCTGGCCCTGTGCACTCCGCCACCTGCACTGGCGGCCTTTGCCGGCCGGCTCGACTACCAGGCGCGACGTCTGGGGCTGCGCCGCGTCGACGATGGCGTCAGGCTGGCTGGCGGCCTCGGCTTTACGCTGCACACGCCGTTCACGGCACCGGTTTGCTGCGACTGGCTGAGTCAGGGCGGCGGGCATGGACATGCGGCCGGCGAGGCCCTGCTGCAGGCGGCGTCCGGGCTGATGTCGGTGCATGGCCGCGCTGGCGGCGCCCCGCGCCTGCTCGGTGTCGATTACGTGTCGACGCTGGCCAGCGTGCTGGCGCTGAACGGTGCGCTCGCCTGCGCCGTGGGCCAGTGGCGCGGCGGCCGTTTTCCCCGCTGCGACGGGTCGCTGCTCGGGGCTGCGCTGCTGGCGGTCGGCCAGTACCTGGCCGATGCTACGGCTCCGGATCAGGACGAGCTGGCCCCGGCCGTACCGGGCGAGGCGGCGGCCCATCCGCCGTTCGTGTCCGCCGACGGCATACGTTTCGAACTGGAGGCGCTGGAGGCCGGCCCATGGCTGCGATTCTGGCGGTCGGCCGGCGTGGCCGCCGACGTGGCCGGGCAGGGCTGGCAGACATTCCAGTGGCGCTATGCCCGGGCCATGGCGCGGCAGCCGGCGCCGCTGCCGGCTGCTGCCGCGGCGCTGCCTTTCGCCAGCCTGTGCGAACTGGCGCGGGCGGCCGGCATCGCCCTCAGTCCGCTGCGCACGCTGGCCATGCGGGCCGGCGACGCCGCCGAGATCGAACTGAGGCGGCGGGGGCCATGGGCGTTCGCCTTCCCGCCGGCGGCGCCCCTGCCGCCGGATCCGGGCCGCGCCCCCGCCGCGCTGCCGCTGGAGGGGCTGGTGGTGCTGGAGTCGTGCCGGCGCATCCAGGGGCCGCTGGCCGGTCATCTGCTGGCGATGCTCGGTGCGCGGGTGATCCGCATCGAACCGCCCGGCGGCGATGCGCTGCGCGGCATGCCGCCGCTGGCCGGCGGCTGCTCGGCGCGCTTCGATGCGCTGAACCGGCTTAAAACCGTGATCGAGATTGACCTGAAGTCGGAAGCGGGGCGCCGCGAGCTGAAGGCACGGGTTGCCGGGGCCGATGTGTTCCTGCACAACTGGGCGCCGGGCAAGGCCGCAGCGTTCGGGCTGGATCGCGACGACCTGCTCGCGCTGAAACCGACGCTGGTATATGCCCGGGCGGCGGGCTGGGATGACGATGCCAACCCCGGATTGCCGGGTACCGATTTCATGGCCCAGGCGCATACCGGCGTGGCTGACGCGATCGCCTCGGCGTCGGGGACGCGCGGCGGCACGCTGTTTGCCGCACTGGACGTGCTGGGCGGTGCCGTGGCGGCCCAGGGCATTACGGCGGCGCTGTTCGCCCGGCGAGCCCGTCACAGCGGGGCGCTGGTACGGACCTCGCTGGCCGGTGCTGCCAGCCTGCTGTGTGCCAGCCCGGCCGATCCCGGTTGCAGCGGTGCCTTTCCCACCGCCGACGGCATGCTGGCGCTGGACTGCCGCGATGAGGGGGCGCTGGCGCGGCTGGCCGATCTGCTGGGCGGCACGCCGGCTGATGGCCTGGCTGTACTTGCCTGCCGTTTGCGGGAGAAGGGCGCCAGCGACTGGCTGCCGCTGCTGGCCGGCGCCGGCATCCCGGCCGCCCGCGTGGTCGAGGACCTTGCCCGGCTGCCCCGGCACCCGCACGCCGGGCCGTTGCTGGGCGATGGCGGGTATGCGCAGGTCAACTCGCCGTGGCACTTCCCCGCATGAACAGCGCCGGCCTGATCGACCTGGTCCCCGCCAGTCTGCGCCAGCAGTGGAAGGACGAGGGCATTTATCCGGACCGTCCGGTGTACCGGCTGTTCGCCGATCAGGTGCAGCGCCGGCCGACGGCGCCGGCGGTGCTCATGCCGGGGAAGGTCGTCAGCTATGCACAGCTGGACCAGGCCGTGCGGCGGCTGGCAGGCAGCTTCCGGTGCATGGGGCTCGTGGCCGGGGACGTGATTGCCTATCAGTTGCCCAACGGCTGGCAGGGCTGCGCGATCGATCTGGCGGCCGCCGCGCTCGGGGCCGTGGTGGCGCCGTTGCCGCCCGGGCGCGGGAAACTGGACATCGCATCGCTGTTGCGGCGCAGCGCCGCGCGGGCATTCATCGTCGAGCCGCACGAGGCGCAGACCGACATGTGCCAGCTGGTCGAGGCATTGCGGCCGACCTTGCTGTCGCTGCGCTTTCCGATTGTCGACGGCCCGCCGCGTGCCGGCTGGCAGACACTGGACAGCCTGCTGTGCGGTCCGGCGCTGGCTGATGCTGCGCTGGCCGAGGTCGATGCCGATGCGCCGGTCCGGCTGCTGGTGTCATCCGGTACCGAGTCGGAGCCCAAGCTGGTCGCGTATTCGCACAATGCGCTGGTCGGGGGGCGCGGCCGCTTCCTGCAGCGCCTGCATCCGGACGGGCCGGGCTTCCGCGGGCTGTACCTGGTCCCGCTCGGCTCATCCTTCGGCTCGTCGGCAAGCTGCGGCGTGCTGTCGTGGCTGGGAGGCAGCATTGCCGTGTTGCCGCGCTTCGACACGGCCGCCGCCATCGACGCCATCGGTGAATTGCGGCCGACCCACCTGCTCGGCGTGCCGACCATGTTCCAGCGCATGGCGGCCGATCCGGCACTGGCCGCGGTCGATACCTCGTCGTTGCGGGCCATCGTCAGCGGCGGTGCGATGATCGATCCGGCGACCATCCGCCGCTGCACGGAGGCGTTCGGCTGCGGCTTCGTCAGCCTTTACGGCTCGGCCGATGGCGTCAACTGCCACAGCCTGCCGGACGACCCGCCGGATGTGGCGCAATACAGCGTCGGCAGGCCGAATCCGTCGGTCTGCGACATCCGCATCGTCGATGAGGACGGCCGGCAGCAGGCGCCCGGGCAGCCTGGCGAGATCATGGCCCGCGGGCCGCTGAGTCCGATGCAGTACGTCAATGCGCCTGAACTGGATGCCCGCTATCGCAGCCGGGACGGCTGGGTCCGCACCGGCGACCTCGGCCATATCGACCCGCTGGGCTACCTGGTGCTGTCCGGTCGCAAGAAAGACATCATTATCCGTGGTGGCACCAATATCAGCCCGGTGCAGATCGAGAGTCAGGCGACGGCACACCCCGACATCGTCGGCGCCGCCTGCATCCCGGTTCCGGATGCCGATCTCGGCCAGCGGCTCTGCCTTTGCGTGACGCTGAAGCCCGGGGCGTCACGGCCGTCGCTGGAAGACGTCAACCGGCATTTCCGGCTGCACGGGCTGGCTGCCGACAGGCTGCCGGACTACCTGTGCTTCTGCCGCCAGCTGCCGCTGGGACCGGCGGGCAAGGTGGACAAGAAGCGGCTTGCCGCCGATATCCGCTTCCTCGGCACGGCCGGGAGCGCACCGGCATGAATGAACCCTTTTGCGGCAGCACGTACGCGGCACGGGTCCTGGCCGGGCGGGTCCGCCACTTTGTCGGCCACGATATCGTCCCGCACGAGCCGGTGCTGGCCGGCGGCGGTGCGCGGGCGGCGGCATTGCTGGCCGGACTGTCGGCGCGGGCCCGCCGCGCCGGGCTGTGGGGCATGTACTATCCGGCCGAGCTGGGGGGGCGGGTCGCGTCGCTGCGCGACTATCTGCTGGTGGCCGAGCAGGAGGGCGCCTCCGAGTACGGACCGGCGATATTCGGCAGCGATGTCGCGCTGGATGTACACATGCTGCACCGCCATGGCCATGCCGAACTGCGGCAGCGCGTCCTCGAACCGCTGGCGGCCGGCCGCGTCGTGTGCGCCTACGGAATGTCCGAGCCGGACAGTGCCGGCTCGGTACCGGCCACGCTCAGGACCTGCGCCCGACGGGAGCAGGACCAGTGGCGTATCGACGGGCGCAAATGGTTCGTCTGCCGCGGCGGCAATGCCGACTTCGTCACGGTCGTGGCACGTACCCGCGACGGCGGGCCGGTCGGGCAGTCGCTGTCGCTGTTGCTGGTACCGGCGACCAGCGCCGGTTACCGCATCGAGCGCGAACAGCCGGTGTTCGGTCGCCTGCAGGGGCAATGCGAACTGGTGCTCGAAGCGGTACGGGTACCGGACGCGCATCTGCTCGGTCAGGCGCACAGTGGCCATGTGCTGATACGGGAGCGGCTGCTGCTCGGCCGCGTACTGCATGCCGGGCACTGGCTGGGGCTGGCCGAACGCTGTTACGGGCTGATGTGCCGGCGCATCGCCTCGGCCCGCGGCCGGCTGGTGCGGCTGGCCGACAAGCAGCTGACCCGGCTGAAGGTCTTTGAATGTTACAGCGCCATCGTCAGCGCCCGAGCCCTGCTGGTACTGGCGGCCGGCAGGCTGGACCGGGGGCTGGTGGCGGATATCGACGTCAATGTGGCCAAGGTGGCGGCGTCGCGCGCGGTGAGTCTGGTGTCGGATGCCGCCATCCAGATCTACGGCGCCGAAGGGGTCAGCGACCAGACGCCGCTGTCCGGCATTTACCGCACGGCACGCGCCACCCACATCATGGATGGCGCGGACGAAGCGCTGATCAGCGCTGTCGGCAAACGCCTGCTGGAGACGTTCGCCGACGACGGGCAGATGGATTTTTCCCGCACCGGTCCGGACCTCACCCCGCTGCCGGCCGGTGGCTGATGCGCTGCCGGCCCGCTTTTTCCCTCCCTCCGTCTTTCCGGTCACGACGGGTGGGGCCCGCCGGATACGGCATGGCCATGGCTGGCCGTGTCCGGCGTTTTTCTGATCGCCTGGAATTTTGCCCATGACACGCTTCCTGCCGGACCCCCCTGCCAGCAGCGACGTGATGCTGCCATCACTGCTGATACTGGGCATGGCATTGCCGATGCTGCTGCTGTATGCCGTCGCCGCACTGGGCCCGCTGCTGGTCCATGATCTCGCCATTGCGCCGGCCACACTCGGCTATCTGACCCTGAACGCTTTTGCCGTGGCGGCGGTCCTGTCCCTGCGGGCCGGTGTCCTGCTTGACCGGCTGGGGCCGCGCTCGACCCTGTGCCTGCTGTTTGCCTCGGTGGCGCTGATGTTTGCGCTGATGGCGGTGCTGCCCGGCTTCTGCAGCCTGCTGCCGGTGGCAGCCCTGGCCGGGCTGGCCCAGGCGCTGGCCAATCCGGTGACCAACCAGTTGATTGCGCAGCGGGTCCGGCTGTCGCAGCAGGCTTTCATGGTCGGGCTGAAACAGTCCGGTGTGCAGCTGGCGGCGCTGTTTGCCGGGCTGGTCCTGCCGGGATGCGCGCGGCTGGTCGGCTGGCGCGGCGCCTTTCTGCTGATGGCGGCCCTGGCCGCATGGCTGGTGTGCTGCGCCTGGCGACTGCCGGCCCTGCCACTCGCCATCGCCCGTCCCCTGCCGCCTGCGGCCATGAACCGTCCGCTGGCACTGCTGATGGCCATCCAGTGCTGCGTCGGCATGGTGCTGTCGTCCTTTGTCCTGTTTCTGCCGCTGCACGCCGTCGGGCTGGGACTGTCGGCGACCAGTGCCGGCGGCATGGTGGCGCTGTTCGGTGCCATGGGCATGCTGTCACGGCTGGTGCTGACGCCGCTGGGGGCCCGCCTGGCAGAGGAGGCGCTGTTGCTGGCCGGACTGCTGCTGGTCTCGGCACTGTCGATTGCGCTGTCCCTGCGGGCCGATGCCGGCAGCCCCGGCCTGCTCTGGCTGGCCGTGGCCGGAGTCGGGCTGAGCGCGGTGGCCACCAATGCGCTGGCCATGGGCATGCTGGTACGGGATTCGCGCTTTGGTGCGCTGGCCCATGCTTCCGGCCGGGTATCGGCCGCGTTCTTCACCGGCATGGCGCTGGGGCCGGTCTGCAGCGGGCTGCTGATCCGCCACCGCGGCGATCCGGGCCAGGCCGGCTGGGGGCTGCTGCTGGTTTTGCTGCTGGCGACCGGGCTGTCGCTGTGGCTGGTCCGGGCGAGAGGGCGGCCGGCGCTAGCGCCGGGCGTCGATGACGCCGATCCGGATCAATCGTGAGCGGATCGCATTGCGGCTGATTCCGAGCAGACGGGCCGTGTGAACCTGATTGCGCCGGCAGTGCTCGTAGGCGGTACGGAGCACGGTGTCCTCGATGCGGTCGAACAGGTCCGCCGGCGGGCGCTCGAACAGCGTCAGCAACACCTGGCGCAAGGTGTCCTCTGCTGGCTGCGGCGCGCTGTCGGCCGGGCCGGTGGCGGCATCCGGCAGCGACAGTGACGACAGCTGCAGGTCTTCCGCACGGATCTGGTGGCTTTCGCTGACCAGCAGTGCGTGGTGAATGGCGTTTTCCAGTTCGCGGATATTGCCCGGCCACGGGTGGCGCAGCAGCTTGCGTTCGGCGTCCGGATGCAGGGGCACATTGCCCTGGCCCAGGCGCTGCCGGTAAACCGCGAGAAAGTGCTGTGCCAGCGGCAGGATGTCGCCGGGCCGGTCGCGCAGTGCCGGCAGTCCGAGCACGACCACGCCCAGCCGGTAGAACAGATCCTCACGGAACTTGCCGGCGGCGACGGCCTCTTCAAGCCGGACATGGGTGGCCGCGATGATGCGAACGTCGATCGGCACCGGTTTGCGCGATCCGAGCCTGACCACCTCGCGCTCCTGCAGTACCCGCAGCAGCTTGACCTGCAGCTTCAGCGGCAGGTCCCCGATCTCGTCCAGGAACAGCGTGCCGCCGGCAGCAGCCTCGAACCAGCCCGGCCGGGCGGAGAAAGCACCGGTAAAGGCGCCCTTTTCGTGGCCGAACAGCTCACTTTCCACCAGCGACTCGGCGAAGGCGCCGCAATTGACGGCAATGAACGGCCCGTGCCGGCGCCGGCTCAGTGCATGGACATGGCGGGCAATCAGCTCCTTGCCGGTACCGGTTTCACCGGTGAGCAGCACATTGGCTTCGCTCGGGGCGATCTGGCGCAGACGCGACAGCAGGGCGACCGATTTCGGGTCTTCGAACACCTGCGCGGTGGCGCGGATCGAGGTCGCCCGTACCGGCGAGTCGGGCAGGGTGATCAGGGTGTCGGTCTGCGCCGGCCGGGTGTCGCTGTCTGATCGTACGCGGTCAAAGTTCACTGCAGGCTCTCTGGAGATCATGGCGACACCACAGCATAAGGGATGGGGCGCGAGTGCTTTAGCAGGATTCCTTGATAGCAAATCAGCATGGCATGCCTTGCGTCTGCGCGGTCCGCGACGATTTGCCGCGGCTTGTCATGGCCGGCTGCGGCAATGGGTCACACGGCTGCGCCATGACCATCGACTACCATTCTTCGCCTTTGATGCGAGCGGATTTTCCGGTTGCACGGGGATCGGTCATGCCGCCGCCACCCGTGCCATCCGTCGATCCGGACACAAGGACAGGCTCGATGCGCAAACTGCTGTATGTGACCCCGCTGCTGGCGGTTTTTCATGGTGTGACGGTGCAGGCCCGGGGCCCGGCCGACGCCGGGGAGCCGGCCGACGGCCGCGAGGTGCCGGAACTGCTGGTAACGGCCGAGGCCATGCCCGGCTACAAGGCCGATGCAGCCACCGTGGCCGGCAAGGTGCCGCTTGCTCCGCGCGAGGTGCCGAACTCGCTGTCGGTGCTGACCCGGCAGCAGATGGACGATCAGGAACTGGTGACCATGTCGGATGCGCTGCGCCAGATTACCGGCGTGACGGTGATTGCCAACGACACCACCAATGACCAGGTGATGGCACGCGGCTACAGCCTGGGCGCGATGTATGACGGTGTGCCGTCCTATGCCGGGCTGACCGCCGTGCAGCAGTTCGATCTGGCCATGTACGAGCGGGTCGAGGTGCTGCGCGGACCAGCCGGTGTACTGCAGGGCAGTGGTGAGCCGGGCGGGGTGGTCAATATGGTCCGCAAGCGGCCGGGCGCGGCATTCGCCCTGAGCGGCACGCTGGCGGCCGGTTCGTGGAACAACTATCGCAGCGAGGTCGATGTGACCGGCCCGCTGAATGCCGACCGCAGCCTGCGCGGCCGGCTGGTGGTGTCGGGGCAGGATCGCGAGTATTTCCAAGACCGCACCCACACCGGCAAATGGCTGGTGTTCGGCACGCTGGAATACGATCTGCAGCCGGCCACCACGCTGGCGCTGTCCGCCAGCATCCAGAACGACAACACCACGGCACCGTCGTCGGGCCTGCCGCTGTATACCGATGGCCGGCTGATCGATGCTGACCGCTCGACCAATGTCTATCCGGACTGGGTCAACTACCATATCCGGACCGAAGAAGTGTCGGCCAGCATCGAACACCGCTTCGACAATCGCTGGGTGGCCCGGGCTGCGCTGAATCACCGCAGCCAGCACAGCGATTCCAAAGATGCGTGGCCGGGCAGCGGTGTTGATCCGCTTACCGGCACTTTCAGCCGCTTCAATCGCAGTCAGAGCGAATCCGACTATGACCGCGACGGGCTGGATCTGTACCTGAACGGACCGTTTGCGCTGCTGGGACGCAGTCACAACCTGATGCTGGGCTTCAATGTCGACCGGCGGAAATCGGCCAGCAAGAGCGGCTCGGCACCGGCCGTGCCCAATGTGCTGTTCGGCCAGCCGGACAGCGTGCCCGAAGCGTCGATCCGCTATACCAGCGGCAGCGAGACGGTGACCAGCCAGCACGGGCCCTACGGCCAGTTGCGTGCCAGTCTGGCCGATCCGCTGACCCTGGTGCTCGGCGGCCGCACTACCACCTTCCGGACCCGGAGCCGCAATGTGTCACCGTCGGTGCCTACCGACTGGAGCACCGGCAATGCCAGGGCCGACAATCATTTCACGCCGTATGGCGGGCTGCTGCTCGATGTCAGCCGCGATGTCACCCTGTATGGCAGCTATGCGGATATTTTCGTGCCGCAGACGCAGAAGAAGGCCGATGGCAGCGTGATCGACCCGCGCACCGGCCGCCAGTACGAGCTGGGGGCCAAGGGCGATTTTCTTGACGGCCGGCTCGGCGCCACGCTGGCACTGTTCACGCTGCGCGACCGCAATCGCGCCTATCGCGATCCGGACTACCCGGCCAGCAGCACGCCGTACTATCTGGCCAGCGGGGAAATCGAGAGCAGGGGGTGGGAGGCGGAGCTGACCGGCAGCCCGCTGCGCGGGCTGGACCTGACTGCCGGCTATACCCGGCTGATGACCCGCTATGTGAAGGACCGCAGTCTGGAAGGAAAGGCCTATTCGATCCAGACCCCGTCGCACCAGTTCAAGCTGTGGGCGGACTACCGCTTCAGCGAGGACAGCCTGCCCGGCTTCAGCCTCGGTGGCGGCGTGCAGGCGAACAGCGGCAGCGAGAGCTCGCGCGGCAATCGCGCGGTGCAGGGGCAGGGTGGCTATGCAGTATTCAACGCCCGGGCCGCCTTCCGGCTGGACCGCCATTTCACCGTCGGCGTGCTGGTCAACAATGTGTTCGACAGGAAGTACTACGCCTCGGTCGGCACCAGCACGGCGTACAACTTCTATGGTGAGCCGCGCAATGTGATGCTGACCCTGCGCGGCAGTTATTGACGCGCAAGCCATGACGGACAGGCAATGGGCCAGGCTCTCCCGGTCAATATGGCGAAACAGATGGCGCGCATTCTTTTAGGCACTTCTCCGAAACTCGATACCCCGTCACTGGCCCCTTCGTTCCGGCCGCCGGTCGGTCTGTCGCCTGCCGCGCTGGACTGTGCCGGGCAGATCATCCAGCACTACAAGTACTCCGAAAGCCTGCCGACGATGCTGGCCCGCGGCCGTTCGCTGGCCCTGCACCCGGGGTATGCCTTTGTCGAGGTCTATCCGGACAAACTCATCAGCAGATCGAGGGCATCCGGCAGTGGGGGCGCGAGCGGGCGGTGCCGGCTTCGGGACAGCCAATCGGCGCTTCGGCCAATCCGCAGGGACGGGTGCGGCGCGCGGTCCTGCTGTAGGACCGGCTACAGCGTCAGTTCATAGCTGCGGTCGGCGCCTGCATCCGGTGACGGATCGGCAATGCGCTGCCAGCCCAGCGACTGGTACAGCCGTATCGCCGCGTGCATGTCTGCACAGGTATCCAGTATCAGCCGGGACAGCCCGTGCTGCCGGGCTTCGTCGATGGCGCGCGACAGCAGGGCGCGGCCGATGCCATGGCCGCGACAGGCCGCGTCGGCATGAAAACCGGACAGCTTGCCGCAGCCGTGGCTGACCTCCTGGATCGCCAGGCAGGCGCAAACCTGCTGGCGCCACTCGGCGACCAGTTCGATGGCATTGGGGCTGTCTTCGCGCCCGAGAGCACCGATGGCCTGGTCCAGCCCGTCGAATTCCGCCTCGATGGCAAACGCTTGCAGCGAATGTCGCACGATGTCCCGCGCCCGGGCATTGTCGGCGGGGAGGGCATGGCGAATCAGCATCATCATCATTCCAGCAGAGGAGAGGCTCCAGTGTGCCGCAAATGGTCGCCGCCGGAGGAGGATTACTTGCGTGCCGGATTGATGTTGGGGTTCCGCGGGATGCTGGGCGCCCGGTGGGGAGCCGGCTGCGTCTTGCCCGGTGCCGGAGGGCCGGATTCCGGTCCGGCGGGTGATGGCTGCGCCGGCGTGTCGGGGGTGGCAAGGGGCGGCTGCGTGACGGGATTGTCCATGGTGTGTCCTTTTTTCGGGGGGTACGGGGCCTGTCATCCTGGGCAGGATCAGGCCCGCCGAAAATACGCCGGACACGGAACCGCTGTCTGTGCGTCATCGCACAGACAGCGGGTGCCAGCAAGTGCAGATTGAAGTGAGTCGCATTGCAAATATTCATTTGCAGGCACTCTGACTTCTGAAGGATCTGATCATGTCAAACCGCTATATGCGCAGTTTGCTGCTTGTGGCACTGGCCACGGGCTTTGTCACCGTTGCCGGTTGTGCATCGACACCACACAAGGAAAGCACCGGTGAATACTTTGATGATTCGGCCATCACGACAAAAGTCAAAGCCGCCATCTTCAATGACCCCGGCCTGAGCGCTGCCGAAATCAATGTCGAAACCTTCAAGGGCAAGGTCCAGCTGAGCGGCTTTGTCAATTCGCAGGAAAAAATCGATCGCGCCGTGAGCGTGGCCCGCAGCGTGAATGGCGTGCAATCGGTACACAACAAGATCAGCCTGAAGCAGGCGCCGTAAGTCTGTTTGCGGCAGCCGGTCCGGCATGAGGGCAGGGCGGTGACATGGCGCGTGGCGCATCGGCATGCACCGCAGCACGGGATGGGGCAAGGCATTGTTTTTGTGCGGAATTGGCAATTTGCAATTGCTTGCATATCCGGTTGTCCAAAACTATTGTCATAAACGGATTCCGTTATGGCGTTATTTTCATGCTGCCATCCCGCCTGCGTCTGGCCGCGGCACTGCTTGTCCCGGCTGCGGCGCTGCTGCTCAGTAGCGGCTACTGGTGGAGCCAGTCCCTGGCGCACCAGAAATTGCTGGACACCGCCCGTCAGGCGGCGGAACACCGGGCCATCCAGCTGGCCAGTGCCGTTGCCCAGCAGACCGATACGCTGCTGCAGATGGTCGATGTCACGCTGCAGACCCTGGGCAACGAGTACGTTGACGAGGAGTTCTCCGGCTTTCTCCGCTCGGTGTCCTATGCCCGTGCCAGTTTTCCGGCCGTGGCCGAAATGCAGGTGTCGATCAACAATGCCCAGGGACAGATGGTGTATTCCTCGGTGGGACTGAATCACACCATCTCGGTGGCCGACCGGGAGTATTTCCGGTTTCATCAGCGCACGGCCCGGTCCGGCCTGTTTGTCGGCGAGCCGCTGCTGGCCCGCACGACCGGCACCTGGCTGATCCCGATCTCCCGCCCGATGTTCGACAAGCGCGGCTTTGCCGGGGTCATTACCATCGGCATCGCGCCCGCCTACCTGCTGCAGCGCTGGCACGAGCTGCAGTTGCTGCCGCGTGATGTGGTGTACGTGATCCGCCGGGACGGCAGTTATCTGGCCCGCTCCCTGTCCCTGTCTCAGGCCATGACCGAGCGCGAGCCCGATGAAGTGCCCCATCCGGGCCGCAGTGGAAGACGCCAGGGGCTGCTGGAAAGGGACAGCGATTTCGATGCCGTGCACCGGCTGATCGGCTGGCAGAAACTGGGGACGGGCGATATGGCCGCAGCGGTCGGGCTGGATCTCGACGCCGTCATGTCCCCGGTCGAGAGCTATATCACCCAATCCCGGCTGCGCAGTGTGGCGATCAATATCCTGCTGCTGCTGATCTGCGTGCTGATCACCTGGCTGATCATGCGCCTGCAGCGCCATCGGGCCATGCTGCAGGCCATCTACGATGTGCTGCCGGTCGGTGTCGTGGTGACGGATCCGCAGGGGCATATTGTCGACTGCAACCAGATGTCCGAGCAGTTGCTTGGCCTGGAACGTAAGGTGCAGCTGTCCAGCGATCTCAGCAGGTTCGAGGGGCGGCTGTACCACGCTGACGGATCGCGCATGAGCGCTGCCGAGCTCCCCGGCATGCGCGCCCTGCTTGGCGGGGAACTGGTGCACCATGAAGAAGTCGGCTTCATCCATCCGGCGCAGAAGGCAATGTGCTGGCTGTCGATCAGCGCCATTCCCTGCTCCGACGCCGGCTATGGCGTGGTGATTGCCTTTATCGACATTACCCATTCGCGGAATCACCGTCAGGCGGTGGAGCATATTGCCTTCCATGATGCACTGACCGGCCTGCCGAACCGCCGCCTGCTGTCGGACCGCCTCAACCAGGCCCTGTCCAGGACCGCCCGGCAACCGGGCCGGCTGGTCGTCTGCTTTCTGGATCTGGACGGGTTCAAGCCGGTGAATGACAAGCATGGTCATGATGCGGGCGATGCGCTGCTGATGGAGATCGCGAAGCGGCTGCAAAAGGTGGTACGCACTGGCGATACCGTGGCCCGGCTGGGCGGCGACGAGTTTGTCGTGGTGCTGAACGGGCTGGGCAGCGCACAGGAAATGGACGATGTCCTGGAACGGATTGCCGCCGCCGTGGCGACCCCGGTCGAGCTGGGCGCCAGTCAGACGGCACAGGTCACGGCCAGTATTGGCGTGGCCATGCATCCCGAGGATGGCGACGATGCCGATACCCTGCTGCGCTATGCCGATCAGGCCATGTACCGGGCCAAGCAGTCCGGGCAGTGCATCTGCCATTTCCGGCGGGAGGGCAGGGAGAGTGTTGTCTGGTGAGGAGGGGCCGGCCGGAGTCTTGTCGGGTTGTTGGCAAGCCTTTGCCCAAGGTGATGGCCCTCCTTCGGGAAGCGGCTGGTCTCACTGAAAACGATCTTCCCTCTGCGCTTGACCCTCTCTTGAGCGAGGTAGGATAATTCCCGGTTTGATTTCAAATGCTTAGTTATCGTTGCCATGACACTGTTTTCAGTGCAGCAAAAGCATTCCTGGGTGCGGCAGCGGCGGTCATGCGCTCCCGGCGCTGCACCGAAGCGACGAAAACCGGCAAAAACAGGTAGAAATGGACAGCAACAAGACCGCCGCAGACAACGACAAAACCCAGTCATGGCAAGGATTTGCCGGCCAGCTCCCGCCCCGCCGCGTTGCCGTGGCGCCGATGCTGGACTGGACGGATCGTCATTACCGTGCCTTCGCCCGCCAGATCAGCCGCCACACCTGGCTATACACCGAAATGGTGACCACCGGTGCCCTGCTGCATGGTGATGTCGGCCGCCATCTGCGTTTCGATGCCTGTGAACACCCGCTGGCGCTGCAGCTTGGCGGTTCCGAACCGGCTGATCTGGCGCATTGTGCGCGGCTGGCCGAGACCTGGGGTTACGACGAGGTCAATCTGAATGTCGGCTGTCCGTCCGAGCGCGTGCAGCGCGGGGCGTTCGGTGCCTGTCTGATGAAGGAACCGACGCTGGTGGCCGATTGCGTGAAGGCGATGCGCGATGCGTGCAGCCTGCCGGTCACGGTCAAGCATCGCATCGGCGTCGACAAGGTCGACAGCTACGACTTCGTGTCCGACTTCGTCGGCGAGGTCGCGGAAGCCGGTTGCCGGACTTTTATCGTCCATGCACGCAATGCCATCCTCAAGGGACTGTCGCCAAAGGAAAACCGCGAGGTGCCGCCGCTGAAGTACGACTACGCGTACCGGCTCAAGGCCGAGCATCCCGAACTGGAAATCCTGATCAATGGTGGCATCCGCACCCTGGACGAGGTCGACGCGCATCTGGCGCATGTCGACGGCGTCATGATCGGCCGTGAGGCCTATCACAATCCCTATCTGCTGGCCGGCGTCGATGCCCGCTATTACGGTGACGACCACCCGCAAGCGGATCGCTGCGACATCATCGAGCGCTTTATTCCCTATGTGGATGCCCATCTGGCGTCCGGCGGGCGGGTGCGCGATATTGCCCGGCATACGCTGGGCCTGATGACCGGCCTGACCGGCGCGCGCCGCTTCCGCCAGATGCTGTCCGATGCGACGCTGCTGAACGGGGCCGACAGCGGCCTGTTCCTGCGCGCCCTCGACAGCGTCCGCCACGCGCGGACCGGCGCGTGATCCTTTCTGGCCGGGCGTGTCCCGGCCTGTCTGCCGCCCTCGCGCACCCGGTGCGCGGGGGCGGTTGTCCGTGGCGCATGGCGCCGAACTGTGGAGGTGAATCGAATTGAAGAAACTGGCCTGGTTGTTGACGCTCATGTCCGCCACCGCTCTGGCGGGAACCGGCGATGTGCTGCATCTGTACAACTGGAGCGGCTCACTGTCGCAAAAGATACTCGACGATTTCCAGCGGCAGTGCGCCTGCCGCGTGGTGCAGGATTTCTACGGTGACAACGAGGAGATGCTGGCCAAGCTGGCCAGCGGCGCCAGGGGTTACGACATGGTGTTTCCGTCCAGCTTCGTGATCCAGGCGATGGCCAAACAGCATCTGCTGCTGCCGCTTGACCACGGCAAGCTGCCGAATCTGCGCAATGTGGCGCCGGCCTATCTGAACCAGTCATACGATCCGGGCAACACCTATACCGTGCCGACCGTGCTCAGTCTGACCAGCGTCGGCTACAACGTCGAAGCGCTGAAAAAGCGCGGTGTCGATGCCGGCAGCTGGGCAGTGATCTTCGATCCGGCGGTGCTGGCGAAGGTCAAGGGCAAGGTCACGGTGCTGGACAGCTCGCGCGAAGTGTTCGCGGCGGCGCTGATGTACCTGGGCATCGACCCGAACACGCGCAATCTGGCCGACTATGACAAGGCCGCTGCGGTGATTCGCAAGGCCAGGCCGTACTGGGCGACGTTCTCCAATGCCAGTTACCTGAAGGAGCTGGCGGTCGGCAATATCTGGGTATCGCTCGGCTATTCGACCGAATTCTTCCAGGCGCAGGAAGATGCCCGCGCAGCGAAGCGCAAGTTCAGCATCGGCAATGTGCCGCAGCGCGAGGGCAATGAACTTGGCGTCGACACCATGGCGATCCTGAAGAGTGCACGCCGCCCGGATCTGGCGCTGCAGTTCATGAACTTCATGCTGGAAGGCCGCAATGCGGCGCAACTGACCAATCTGAATGGCGCGACCAATCCGGTCAGCACCGCCACGGCGTTTTTCCGGCCGGACCTGAAGGCGAATCCGGTCATCAACCCGGCGCCGGCCACGGTGCGGCAATGGACGGTGCTGCGCGAGCTGGAGCCGAAGGAGCGGCGCTATCTGACCCGGCTGTGGACCCGGGTCAAGGTGGGCTCGTAAAGCAGCAAAACGAGGGCGGATGCATGCAGCATCCGCCCTCGTTTCTTACAGCGGCAGCTCGTGCTGGCGTGGTGGATGGCTGATGCGCGCATCGACGCTGCCGTGCGCCAGCCGCAGCGTGACCCGTTCGTTTTGTGCCAGTTGCGCCGGATCGGTGGCGGCGTGGCCATCGGCGGTTTCGACAATGGCATAGCCGCGTGCCAGTACCGCCGCCGGGTTCAGGGCTGCCAGCTGGTCGGCCAGCCGGGCCAGCCGCTGGCGGTGCGTGTCCAGCAGGCCGTTGCGGGCACGGGTCAGCGCGGCGGCATCGCGGGCGAGTCTTTCGGCGCGACGCGGCAGGTCGGGGCTTGCACGGCGCAGCCGCTCGCCAAGTCCGTCGACCCGTTGCCGCGTGGACGCCAGCCGCGAGCGGATCAGCTGTTCCAGCAGCCGGCCATCGGCCGCCAGCCGCTCGCGCTGCTGGTTCAGTCGTGCACCCGGGTGGACCAGCCGGCGTCCAAGCTGGTCGAGCCGCTGTGCGGCGTTCTCCAGCCGGCGACGCAGCGCATGGTCGAGGTGACGACGCAGCTCCGCCAGCCGCGCCAGCATCGCGGCCCGGTCGGGGCTGGTCAGCTCGGCGGCAGCGGTTGGCGTCGGGGCGCGCAGGTCGGCAACGAAATCACAGATGGTGAAGTCGGTTTCGTGACCGACGCCGCTGACCACCGGCAGCGGACAGGCAAACACCGCCCGCGCCACCCGCTCATCATTAAATGACCACAGATCCTCGATGCTGCCGCCGCCCCGGCACACGATCAGCACATCGACTTCCTGGCGGGCGCCGGCGGCCTCGATGGCGGCGACGATCTGCGCCGGTGCGGCCTCACCCTGAACCTGGGCCGGGTACAGGATCAGCGGGATGCCCGGCGCCCGGCGGCGCAGGGTGGTGACGACATCGCGCAATGCGGCTGCGCGCGGCGAGGTCACGATGCCGATGGCGCGCGGGTGGGCCGGCAACGGCTTTTTGTGACGATTGTCGAACAAGCCCTCGATCGCCAGCCGGGCCTTCAGCTTCTCGAACGCTTCGAACAGCGCGCCCAGCCCGGCCTGGCGCAGCTCGGCCAGATTGACCTGGTAGTCGCCGCGCGGTTCGTACAGGGTGACCGTGCCGCGCGCTTCGACCCGCATGCCTTCCTTCGGTACAAAACCCAGCTGGGACAGGCGGTTGCGGAACATGACGGCACGGATCTGCGCCCGTTCGTCCTTCAGCGAGAAATAGGCATGACCGGACGCGGCCAGCGTCAGGTTGGAAATCTCGCCGGAGATCCACAGGGCCGGCAGGCCGGACTCCAGCAAGTCCCGCGCCAGGCGGTTGAGTTCGGAAACACTGATGACATTGGCGTCCGGGAAGGGCACGGGACGATTCTCCGTTGTGTTGTCAAGTCATCCACAAGCTTTTCCGGCGCTGGCGCGGGGTGGGCTGGCCGGGAGGAATGGCAAGAGAGGGTTGTTCAAGTCGTTGATTTTAAACGATTCTGAAAAATTGCACACAAAACAGGCAAATCAGCTGCAAGCCAGTATTGGCGCTGGCTGGAGCGGGGTGGGGGTACATTGCTCACAATGTTATCCACAGCTTTTGTGGATGACATGAAAAAATCCTTGCCGGACATGCATTTGGCTGCAATTTCACTTTTCAGGGAAATTTCTTCATGGTTGCCGGTCATCGCCGGCGTCGCGTAAAGTGTACCGTTTGCTAAAGCCCGGAGTCATGTACCCGTGTTGGCCATAATTGAAGCGGCCGGATGGCCGATCTGGTTTCTGATTCTTGCCTCGGTGATCGCGCTCGCCATCATCCTGGAACGGCTGTGGAGCCTGCGCGCCGCCGTGGTTGCCCCGCCATGCCTGCTCGACGAGACGCTGGACACCTGGCGCCGCCAGGGGGCCGATGACGGTCTGATCCGGCGCATGGCGTCCGGTGCGCCGCTGGCGCGCGTGCTGGCCGCCGGCCTGCGCAATGCCGAACAGCCGCGCGAAATCATGAAGGATGCGATCGAGGAGGCCGGGCGCGGCGTGTCGCCGGAGCTGGACCGTTTTCTGACCACGCTGGGCACCATCGCCGCCATGGCGCCGCTGCTTGGCCTGCTGGGTACCGTCTTCGGCATGATCGAAATCTTCGCGGCGCAGGGACCGGCCGGTGAGAACCCGATGCAGCTGGCGCACGGCATCTCCATTGCCCTGTACAACACGGCCTTCGGCCTGATCGTCGCCATCCCGAGCATGATCTTCTACCGCCATTTCCGTGCCCGTTCCGACCAATTGCTGCTCGACATGGAGCAGCAGGCGCTGCGACTGGTCGAAGTCGTGCATGCGGAGCCACGCTGATGGACTTCCGTCGCGGTCGCCGGCGTGACGAGCCGGAAATCAACTTCATTCCGCTGATCGACCTGCTGCTGGTGGTGCTGATCTTCCTGATGGTGACCACCAGTTATTCGCGCTTTGCCGACCTCAAGCTGAACCTGCCGACCCTCGGTGCCCGGCCGGGCGTTGCCGCCACCGCGCCACTGGCGGTCGGACTGGACGCGAAGGGCGAGGTCCGCATCGGCGATGGCAAGACGCTCGCCCTGCCTGACGCCGCCACGCTGTCGAAGTTGCTGACAGCGGCGGCAGCCGGCAACGCCGACCATCCGCTGGTGATCTATGCCGACGAGATGACGCCGCACCGCAATGTGATGCGGGTGCTGGAAGCCGCCCGCCTGGCCGGCCTGAACCGGGTGACCTTCGCCGCGACCGCGCGTCGGGCATCATGAGCCTGTCCCGCCTGATCGAAGCGCACTGGTATGCGCCGCGCCCGCTATTGACGCTGTTGCTGGCGCCGCTGTCGGCCCTGTTTGTCCTGGTCAGCAGTGTGCGCCGCTGCGCGTATCGCCATGGCTGGTTGCGCTGCGAGCGCCTGCCGGTACCGGTGGTGGTGGTCGGCAACATCAATGTCGGCGGTGTCGGCAAGACACCGCTGACCCGCTATCTGGTTGATGCGCTGCGGGCGCAGGGGTGGCACCCCGGCGTGATCAGTCGCGGCTATGGTGGCAGCCACCAGGCGCCGATGGCCGTGACGGTGGACAGTGTGGCCGCTGAAGTCGGCGACGAGCCGCTGTTGCTGGCGACCACCGGCTGCCCGGTCTGGGTCGGCCGCGACCGCGTTGCTGCCGGACGCGCGCTGCTGGCGGCGCATCCCGATGTCGACGTGCTGCTGTCCGATGACGGGCTCCAGCATTACCGGCTGGCGCGCGATGTCGAGATCGCGGTGCTGGATGCCGCGCGCGGGCTCGGCAATGGCTGGCGGCTGCCCGCAGGCCCGCTGCGCGAGCCACGGGGCCGGCTGGCGACGGTCGACGCCGTGGTGAGCCACGGCGCGGCGCGGCCGGACCTGCTGCCGGCCGGCGTGCCGGGCTTCGTCATGACACTGCGCCCCGGGCGTTTCTGGCAACTGGTTGCACCGGACCGGTACTGCGAGGCCGCCGATCTGGCCGGGAAGGACTGCGCGGCCGTGGCCGGCATTGGCCATCCGGAGCGTTTCTTCGCCACGCTGGCGTCGCTGGGCCTGCATCCGCGCCAGTATGCGTTTCCCGACCACCATCACTATGCCGACGGCGACATGCCCGATGCCGACGCCATCCTGGTCACGGAAAAGGACGCGGTAAAACTGCGGCAGGGCAAGGATGCTAGAATCTGGGCTTTGCCGGTTGCCGCCGTGATGGAACCCGATCTCGGGCGCTGGCTGGCCCGAACCCTCGAAGGACTGTGACTGCACATGGACGCCAAACTGCTCGAAATCCTGGTCTGCCCGGTTTGCAAGGGCCCGCTCGTGTTGCGCAAGGACGCACAGGAACTGGTCTGCAAGGGCGATCGCCTGGCTTTCCCGATCCGGGACGATATCCCGGTCATGCTGGAAAGCGATGCGCGCGAACTCGCCGCAGACGAGGACGTCGGCTGATGCCGGCCGATTTCGTCGTCGTCATCCCGTCGCGGCTGAAATCGACCCGTCTGCCCGACAAGCCGCTGGCCGACATCGCCGGCAAGCCGATGGTGGTGCGCGTGGCCGAGCAGGCGGCGCGCAGCCGCGCCGGCCGCGTGGTGGTGGCGACCGATCATCCGCGCATCCTGGCGGCCTGCAGCGAACACGGTGTCGAGGCGGTCATGACCGCCGCCGACCACCCGAGCGGCACCGACCGGCTGGCCGAGGTCGCCGATCTGCTGGCGCTGGCCGACGGCCAGATCATCGTCAATGTGCAGGGCGACGAACCGCTGATCGAGCCCGGGGTGATCGACTGCGTGGCCGCAGCCCTGGATGACAGCGACGCGCCGATGTCGACCGCTGCGCACCCGCTGGACAATGCGGCGGACTTCTTCAGCCCGAATGTGGTCAAAGTCGTACTTGACCGTCATAACCGCGCCCTTTACTTTAGCCGGGCACCACTGCCCTGGGCGCGCGACGCCTTTGCGACGGACCGGTCCGTGCTGCCGGCGGACCACCCCGCCCTGCGGCACGTCGGCATCTACGCCTACCGGGCGGGATTCCTGCGCCAGTACCGCGAGCTGTCCCCCGCACCGATCGAGAGCATCGAAGCCCTCGAACAGTTGCGGGTGCTGTGGCACGGCTTCCCGATCACGGTTGCCACGCTGGCCGGCGCGCCTGCACCCGGTGTCGACACGCCCGACGATCTCGAGCGTGTCCGCCGGCTGTTCGCTGCCCGATGACACAAGAACACGATTGTCTTTTCTACGTTGGAGTCACACATGAAACTGATCCTGTTGGGCGCACCGGGTGCCGGCAAGGGCACCCAGGCCAAGTACATCACCGAAAAATTCGCCATTCCGCAAATCTCCACCGGCGACATGCTGCGCGCTGCGGTCAAGGCCGGCACGCCGCTGGGCCTGGAAGCGAAAAAAGTGATGGATGCAGGCGGGCTGGTCTCGGATGAAATCATCATCGGTCTGGTCAAGGAACGCATCACCCAGGCCGACTGCGCCAACGGTTTCCTGTTCGACGGCTTCCCGCGCACCATCCCGCAGGCGGAAGCGATGAAGGCTGCCGGCGTGAACATCGACTACGTGGTCGAGATCGACGTGCCGGACAGCGAAATCGTCGAGCGCATGTCGGGCCGCCGCATCCACCTGCCGTCGGGCCGTACCTACCATATCAAGTTCAACCCGCCGAAAGTGGCCGGCAAGGACGACGAAACCGGAGAAGACCTGGTCCAGCGCCCGGACGACGACGCTGCGACGGTCAAGAAACGCCTCGACATCTACCACGAACAGACCGAAGTGCTGGTCGGTTACTACTCCGACATGGCCGCATCCGGCGACAGGACCGCGCCGAAGTACGTGAAGATTCCGGGCGTGGGCTCGGTCGACGGCATCCGCGACGCGATCTTCCGCGCGCTGGGCGCGTAAACCGCATCGCTGCCCGAAACACCCGGCCCCGTCTTCATGGCGGGGCTTTTTGTCTGTTTGCGGGGGCTGGTGCATTGTTTCATTGACAAAGCCTGCTGCCTGGCGACAAGGTAAAGAAGTCAGTTCCCGACCCGGAGCCCGTCATGGACACGGCGCTGTATACCCCGTCACCGGCCACACCGCAGCAGCGTTGGCCGCTCCGTCGTCTCGGCTGGGTGGCGGAGGCGATCGTGCCGGACCCGCTTGGTGTGCAGTCGGCCTGGCAGCAGGCGCTGACGCGGGTCGGCATTACCGTGGTGCCGGTCAGCCCCCGTCCCGGTGCCCGCTGGTGGCCGGCGGCATTGCGGCGGCCGTGGCGGCTCAGGGGGCTGCCGCGCGCCCACTGGCCGTGGCTGGGCGCGGCGCGCGAGATGGCGGCCATCCTGCGGGCGGAAAAAGTCGACAGCCTGCTGCTGGGAGGGGACGCGCAATCGGTCTGGCTGGGGCGTGCCCTGCACCGCGAGCTGGGGATTCCCTGTCTGTGGTGGGCGCGCACCGGGCTGGCCAGCCCGCCGGCGGACGGACAGGTGCTGTGCGACAGTTTCTATGCGCAGGCGCACTGGCTGGCTGCAGGTGGCGTGCCGGCCGCCGTGCTGGTGCCGCCGGCCATCGACCTGCTTCGCCACGACTGGCAGCCGCCGCGGGCCCGCAGCGGGGCATTCAGGCTGATGGCGGTCGGCCCGCTGGTCGCCGCCAGTGGCCACGCCACCCTGCTGGAAGCGATGGCGAAGCTGGTCAAGGCTGCTTACCCGCTCCAGTTGCTGCTGATTGGCGACGGGCCGCTGGCCGGCGAGCTGAAAAGCCGGGCTGACCAGCTGAATCTGTCTTCACGGATCGAATGGCTGCCGTCAGCGCCGGCTGCGGCATTGCGCACTCGCCTGCGCGGCGTCGATGCACTGGTCGAACCGGCGTTGCTGCCGGGCAGCGGAGAGGCGTTGCTGGTCGGCATGGCGCAGGGCCTGCCTTGCGTGGCAACACGGATCGGTGCGGTGCCGGAGCGACTGCGTGAAGGCGTGGATGGTTTGCTGGTGCCCCCGGCCGACGCCGATTCGCTTGCCCATGCCATTGCCCGGCTGGTCGATTCGCCGGAGTTTGCGCTGGCACTCAGTTGTACGGCCAGGCGGCACATGGAGGAGCGGCATGAAGCCAGCCGCGTGGCGGTGCAGTGGGCTGACTGGCTGAAGGCTGGACAGGTAGCCTGCGCAGACCGGGCATGAATCTCGCCGCAGAAAACGGACGAATTCTCCGCTGCCGGAAATGAAAGGGGCCGGATTCCGCCAATGCGGCGGTCGGTGTCCACCTTGTCTGCTATGCGGGGGGATGGGGAATTTCACGGGTTTCCACCATTTTATCTGTCTTCTTGTTGTATTTGTACATGGGAAAGATCAGATTTACGCTGCTTTGCGTTCTGAATACAAATCCGTAAGCATTTTGCCCCTGCAGATAGAAGCGGTATTGGGGGACGTAAACCCTCGATAGTGGTCCCCTTTCCATTCTCTCCATCTGCGGAAAGTACTCGCCTATTGCGATCTGGCTGCCGTTTGATTGATTGAGGCAGGGGTAGGTTGTTATTTTCTGATCCGGGCTGATGCTGCTTATCATCAGTGTTTCATTGTTGCCACGATGAAAAATATTGTACAACTTTGTTGTGGCTCTTGATTTGTCGATGTAAATGCATTCTGCGATGACTTCATTGAACAGGTAGTATCGGCAATTTATCTCTGTTTGTCCGGTTCCCGGATACTTTTCTATGGTCAGAATCATGTCGTTGGCATCGTAGTGGTAAGCCGAATTCAAATAATTCGTTGATGTGCTGCTCGACTTTTTGATGGATGAAAAATTTGTCTCTCCAGTATAGGTGTATGTGGTTTCATTTCTGGTAACGGGTTCGTCAGTGGCCTCGAAGGTCACATTGCCTTCGCTGTCAGTGGTATAGCTGACTGTGGTTGCCTTGCCGTAAGGTTGACCTCTGCTGTCAATGGCCTGTCGAGTGATTTTTCCCAGCGTGATATTGTCTGTGTAATCGTAAGTGATGCGCAATCTTCCGGTTGAATGCTCGGCATCGATTGTCATGATGTTTCCGGATGTGCTGTATGAGAAAGATTGTGAATTTATCCAGTGGGAAAATGGATCTTGAAAATTTATGTTTCCGGATTTTTGCCATTTTGACAGAGATCCTGATTGTGTGTATTTGTAATGTTCTGTCCAGCTTAATGCATGTGTGCCGCCAGTGGTGGTAATGACTTTTTTCAACAAATCCATCTGGTTGTAAGCAAGTTGCTGCTCGATGATGGGGGAGGTGAGTTTGGTGCATAAATGTTTTCTGCTTTTTAGCAGATTGAATTCGGCGTAGGAAAACAAGGTGCGAATCCGCGCAAAATACTGTGCATTCCGATCGGTGACAGGGGTGGCTGTACTACTGCCATCCCCAACGTGGCCGTAGATATCCAGATTGGTCAAATTTCCCGTTTCATCTCGCGTGTAATCAGTCCTGGAGCGGAGTTGATTGTTGATCAAGTATTCTTCCCGGACCAGGAAGCCGCCATTGGACTGGTAGGCATAGCGCTTGGTGATGATGACGGTTTTTCTGGCATCATCCGGATCAATCAACTGGACATCCGCCTTGAGGGGAAGCCCCCGGACCGTTGAGATGATGGTGTTTTTGTAAGGCTGCCTTCTGGCCACGACTGGCAGGGAATAGTTTCCTTTTTCACTGGCCAGATTGTTGAAGTCATCATAGCCAAATTCCCGGGTATGGCTTTCGGTCACGTTGCGGGCACTGGCTGGCAGGCCACTTCCCTGCAGAAATGTATATTCACGGCTTCCTGTCGGGGCGGGGGAAGGGTCCTGCGTGCTGGGGCTCGGTGTGACCGTTCTTGCCGCAAGCTGGTTCAGCCCGGCATTGTATGTGTATGTGAATGTCCGGCCGCCGTTGATGGCGACGGTACGCGGTTGTGTCAGGAGCGTGGAGCCGGCATATGTGCTTTGGGTTATCGCCTTGCCCACGGTTGAAGAAATTTCCCGACTCAGCCCGTCGTAGCGGCGCTCTCCCATCAGATTATCATCAACACTGATTATGGTGACCAGCGCCGCTGTGGTATGGGGGGCATACTGATAGGTTTTTCTGCCGCTGGTACTTCCCTTTTGCGTGAGGGTGCGGCCGAGCACATCATAGGTGTAGTCCAGCGTTTCTCCCTGGGAATGTGCATGAGTCAAAATATTCCAGTAGCCATCGTAGTAGAATCTCTCCACATCGCCAGTGACTGTTTTGCCTTTCCAGTTTGAACTGCGTGTGCGCTTGATAATGGCACCCTGATTGTTGTAGACGGATTTGATTTCACTGTCCCCTGGCTGATGCAGCACGCTGATGGTATTTCCCAGAAAGTCATACGTATAACTGTCATTGCTCATGTCCGGATTTTTTTGGGACAGCAGCTCGTCAAAAATATTCCATTGGTAGTTTGTTGTTGCGCTCAGGCTGATTTTTTTATCCTGGCTGTAATCATGAGTAATGCTTTTCTCGAGCTGGAGCAGGGTGTTGTACGTGTTCTCAACCATCAGGAATTCTTTGATTGTGGGCACCCCTTTCGGGTCCGTTGTGGTCAACCTATAGCTTTCAGTCAACAGGTCCCCCCGATTGTTCACGGTGGTGACTCGGTCAAAACACTCCCGGCTGTCCCGCGTGCGCGTCTCTCCAGCGGCTGGGGCATAGCTGGTTGTGATCGTTGCCTGGTCACTCGCACCTGGTCCCCAGGGGCGTATCGTTTTGGTCGGGCGCCCCAGTGCATCATACGAGAACAGGCTGGTCAGGTTATTTTCATCCGTTGACTGCATGAGGTCACCCGTATCAGCCGCATACACTTCGACATGAGAACTTTTTACCGGGACGCTGGGCGTATCATCAAACCCGATCTGGCTGTTGATAATGTTGATGCTGTTGCCGGAGGCCGTCGTGCTGATCGTGGTCGTGGTGGTGAACGAAGGGGCAGTGCCATACAGCATGGTGAACGCTGTCTTGATCAGCGTGCCATAGAACGCACTGCTGGTGTCGGTCTGATATGTGTGTTTTTCTTTGGTCCAGTCGATAAGTATCTCGCGCTGCCCCCGGGCGAGAGCTGAAAACGTTACTTCACTCGGCTGAATCAGATTGGTATTGGCAATGGCGATATAAGTGTAGGTATATATGCGCAGGTAATTTGGTGTGTTGCTGAATGGTGTAGTGGTTTTTTTATTCAGGTAATTGACAAAACCGCCCGGATCAGGAGGGCAATATACAATACCTTGCTGGATTGAACCGGATGAGGGATAATACGTGTAGTCATCCACGGTGCCATCCGGGTTGGTGCACCTGGTAATATTTGAATAGTTGTCGTAGCGATACTGGGTGTCGTATGAAATCTGTTGCAGCTGTTTTGTCGTCGTGTTGTAATCCTGGCGTATTTTCTTGATGGTAACGGGCAGCATAAAGGTCGATGATTGGGAAGAAATGCCGCTGTTGGCTACCAGCTGGTATTCATATTTGACGAGCTTCCCCGGTTTGTTACTGTCTGGATAATCTTCGGGGGCCATCGGCTGTTCACTGAGCAGCAAGTAGAATTTGTTATAGCTGCACAAAATCTTTCTTTTATTGTCAGTGGTGGCTGTGGTGCTGAAGGAAAAGCTGTCTGGCAGGGATTCCAGATTGTCAACACCATTTTGCCAGGTCGTGACCTGCGGGTATCCGGTGTAATTTGCCGTCGATAATGAATAGATGGTTTTGATGAAAGTTTCTTTTTGATAGGTGCCAGAAATATTGAATTCTACGGAACTGACTGTATATATGCTGCCTGGCATGCCAGGCGGAGCCATTATCGTTTTATACTTTATGACGTCGTGTTGATAGCTGTCTATCGTCGATGCCATGTCCGTGATATACAGATATTTCTCATTGTGTGATTGATACTTGGCGGTGTACAGCTCCAGAAGGCCAATGCCGATAAAGGTGGTCACAGAAGCCAGAGACCGGAGCCTGGTATTGGCAATGATCAGGGTTTCATAGGCAATTGATCCTCTGGGTGTGGTCACGACATGCTTCGTTCCCTGCCAGGTGCTGGATACCATATATCCCTTGCCTGTCCGGTTCTGGTTTTCATCCTGAATGCTGAATGACTGGTCTGCGTACCAGTTGAAGTAGATTTTTTTGTTGTTGGGGGCGGTGAGGGTGCGGATCTGGTAATTGACCAGCTCCTCGATAAAACCGTTTTTATAGATAATGGTATATTGCCCGGTTCCGGTCGTGGTGCAGTTGAAAGTCAGGGTGTTTTTGTATTGCAGATTGACGGTGTTGCCACTGACAGAAAGAATGCGATAACGCTGGCCATTGGCCAGAATCAATGTGCTTGCACCGTTTTCAACATCGACCCTGGTCAGCGTCAATTCCCAGCCGACACCAAAACCATAGTCATTGGCATTGAACTGGTTGAAACACAGCGCCAGATCGAGCGTGGGCCCCTGCAGCTGGCAGGAGGGCAGGCTGGCAATGGGAATCGTGCGAATATACATGCCTGTGCAGGGTTCAACACCATTGACTGTCCAGTCGATCATGTTGAATACATTCGAATCGAATAACATGGTTTGCTCCCGTTGACGTGGGGCGAATGGGGGGCGTGCGGAGACTTCAATGGCGCAGCCAGGGCAGTGGGCTGCGATCCAGTTACAGGCGGAGAGGCAGAAGAAGCGGGATAGCCGGTATCAGGCGGTTCGCCTTATCAACTTATGCCATGCGTCACGGGGAAGAAACGCGGATTGGCGACTTTCCGACAGGCGTTTGTGCGAATGCGGGGTGGGAGCAGAAGGGCCGGGACGGGCTCAGCGATCGTTGCGATCAGCGGCGTCGGCGTGCTCGGGCTTGTCATCATCCATCAGCACGCTGTGGCCAGGGCCTTCCAGATCGTCGAACTGGCCGGAGTGGGTCGCCCACCAGAACAGCGCGCCGATGCAGAACACCAGCAGGATGCTCAGCGGAATCAACAGGTAAAGACTTTCCATGGCGACGATGTCCTGATCCGGGAACGGGATGGCCCGCCGCAGGGCGCGGCGGGCAGATGAACGAGCTTAGCGCGGGAAGCTGTTGCCAGCCTGACGGTGCGCCCACTGCCACAGGGCGGCGCCGGCCACCACCATCGGCAGGGACAGCCACTGTCCCATCGACAGGTGCATGACCAGCAGGCCGAGGAAGTCGTCCGGCTCGCGGGCGAACTCGGCGATAAAGCGGAATGCACCGTAACCGATCAGGAACAGCGCCGAGGCGGCGGCGCGCGGACGCGGACGTGCGGTATAGCACCACAGGATCACGAACAGCAGCATGCCTTCCAGCGCGAACTGGTACAGCTGCGACGGGTGCCGCGGCATGGCGCCATACTGGGCCAGCCATTCATGCCACTGCGGATTGCCTGCCGCCGCGCGCAGATCCTCGCTGCGTGCCTGCGGGAACAGCATCGCCCACGGTCGCGACGGATCGGTAATGCGACCCCACAGCTCGCCGTTGATGAAGTTGCCGATCCGGCCGGTGGCCAGACCGAGCGGTACCAGCGGCGCGACGAAGTCGGTGATGTCCCAGAAGCTCAGCCGGTGCTTGCGGGCGAACAGCGCGCAGGCGACCAGCACGCCGAGGAAGCCACCGTGGAACGACATGCCGCCTTCCCACACCTTGAGGATGCTGAGCGGATCGGCCAGGTAGTCGCCAAGCTTGTAGAACAGCACATAGCCGAGCCGGCCGCCGAAAATCACGCCAAGCACGCCCCAGAACAGCAGGTCGTCGAGCATCTTGCCGGTAAAGGCGGTGTGGCCTTTCCGGATGCGCAGATTGCCGAGCACGATGAAAAGAATGAATCCCACCAGGTACATCAGACCGTACCAGCGAATCGCCAGAGGACCGATGCTGATGGCAATCGGATCGAACTGCGGATGAGTCAGCATGCCTGAACCTTGGCCCTGTAGAGAAAGGCGGCATTATATAGCGGGAACTGCCGGTTTTTCGTTTCACCGGCGGAGACTTCCGGCCGCCCGCATTTCCGCGCACAATGTGGCGAGCTCGCAGGTACATCCACAGCCGTACCCAGGTTTCTCCCGCGACCCGACGCGCATGGCGCCGGGCCGGCCGGGCCAGCGCGCGCGGTGACCCCGACGCGACGCGACAGACAACAGAAACGGGGGCGCCAGGCCATCTGGCAGCCGCACCCGACTACATCAATTGCTGAAGGGAAAAGGGACAGCTCCATGCCCGCTTATCGTTCCAGAACCTCGACCCACGGTCGCAACATGGCCGGTGCCCGCGCACTGTGGCGCGCTACCGGCATGTCGGACGGTGATTTCGGCAAGCCGATCATTGCCATTGCCAACTCGTTCACCCAGTTCGTGCCGGGTCATGTCCACCTGCACAACCTGGGCCAGCTGGTCGCGCGCGAGATCGAGAAAGCCGGCGGCATCGCCAAGGAATTCAACACCATCGCCATCGATGACGGCATCGCCATGGGCCACGGCGGCATGCTGTACAGCCTGCCGTCGCGCGACCTGATTGCCGACAGCGTCGAATACATGGTCAATGCGCACTGCGCCGATGCGCTGGTGTGCATCTCGAACTGTGACAAGATCACCCCGGGCATGCTGATGGCCGCCTTGCGGCTGAACATCCCGGTCATCTTCGTGTCCGGCGGCCCGATGGAGGCCGGCAAGGTGCAGTGGGGCGACACGGTGCGCAAGCTCGACCTGGTCGATGCCATGGTCGAAGCCGCCAATGACCAGGTCAGCGACGAGGACGTCGACCGGGTCGAACGCAGTGCCTGTCCGACCTGCGGCAGCTGCTCGGGCATGTTTACTGCCAACTCGATGAACTGCCTGACCGAGGCGCTGGGCCTGTCGCTGCCGGGCAATGGCTCGCTGGTCGCCACGCATGCGGACCGCAAGGCGCTGTTCCTCGAAGCCGGCCGGACCATCGTCGACCTGGCCCGCCGCTATTACGAGCAGGACGACGCGACGGTGCTGCCGCGCGCGATCGCCACCAAGGCCGCGTTCGAGAACGCCATGAGCCTGGATGTGGCGATGGGCGGCTCGACCAATACCGTGCTGCATCTGCTGGCCGCCGCCAGTGAAGCCGGCGTCGACTTCCGGATGGCCGACATCGACCGTATCTCGCGCCGCGTGCCATGCCTGTGCAAGGTCGCGCCGGCCACGCAGAAATATCACATGGAAGACGTGCACCGCGCCGGCGGCGTGCTCGGCATCCTTGGCGAACTGGACCGGCTGGGCAAGATCGAACGCCATGTGCCGAGCGTGCATGCGCCGACGCTGGGCGATGCGCTCGACCGCTGGGACATCAAGCGTCCGGGCTGTGACGATCGGGCGCGCGAACGCTTCCGCGCGGCGCCGGGCGGGGTGCGCACCACGCTGGCCTTCAGCCAGAGCATGCGCTACCCGTCGCTCGACGACGATCGTGCCGACGGCTGCATCCGCGATGGTGCACACGCCTACTCGCAGGACGGCGGGCTGGCGGTGCTGTACGGCAATATTGCCGAACGCGGCTGCATCGTGAAGACGGCCGGGGTCGACGAGTCGATTCTGAAGTTCACGGGCCGGGTGCGGATTTTCGAAAGCCAGGATGCGGCCGTGGCCAGCATCCTCGACGAGCAGATCGTTGCCGGCGATCTGGTGCTGATCCGCTATGAAGGTCCGAAGGGCGGTCCGGGCATGCAGGAGATGCTGTATCCGACCAGTTACCTGAAGTCCAAGGGACTGGGCAAGGCATGCGCACTGCTGACCGATGGCCGTTTCTCCGGTGGTACCTCCGGCCTGTCCATCGGCCACGTCAGCCCGGAAGCGGCCGAGGGTGGGGCGATCGGTCTGGCGGAAGAGGGCGACAGCATTGAAATCGACATCCCGAACCGCAGCATCCGCCTGGTCGTGAGCGATGACGAGCTGACGCGCCGGCGCGCCGCCATGGAGGCGCGTGGTGCCGATGCGTGGAAGCCGGTCGGTCGTGACCGGGTCGTGACGCCGGCCCTGCGCGCCTATGCGGCCATGACCACCAGTGCGGACACCGGTGCGGTGCGCGACGTCAGTCAGATCGAACGCCGATAAGCGGCAATGGAATGGTCCCCCTTGACCGTGGCCACGGTCAGGGGGGGGCGTTTTTCCGTGGCGAAACAAGATTTGCCGGCAGCATCTTGCCGCCTGCATATTTATAAATGGTGTGAATGGCACACCTGACATCCCTGATTGAAAAAGTATAGCCGTAGGCATTTTGCCCATTGATGCTGAGAAGATAATATGGTCTGAGTACCGGCTTGGCGAACGGGGCAAATTCAGGTGCCTTTTCACGATAGCTGCCTCTGGCAATCTGGCTGCCATCAGGCTGATTGAAGCAAGGCTGGGTGGTAATGGCAGGCTGACCCTGAATTTTATTGAGGGTGTCAATGGTACTGATAAAAAAACCTCCCCATTGATGCGATGAAACAGCGTATAGATTTTTTGCGTGGGGGTGAGGTCCGGATAGATGACTTCGATAATGGGGTCATCTTCCAGATAGAAACGGCTTAGCAGGAGTTTTTGGCCGGAGTGGGTGTTGGCAATTTTTACAATTCTGTTGTTTGCGTCATAGTAGTAATCTGTCTGATTGCAGACGCCATTCTGGGTCGTTTTCTTGGTTGAAATATTGTCTTCGCCAGAAAAAATATATTCAGTTATTTTGTCGTTTTCACTTTCTATCGATGCGGCTTCCTGAGTGACGTGCCCTTCCGCATCATGGGAGTAAACAATTTTGTATGGGTATCTGCCCACGGCCCAGATATCCGGAGAGTGATAGAGGACATTGTTGATCTCTTTCAGAGCGCCATTATCCGTATAGCTATAGCTCGAGATGATGGTGGGGTCCAGCGATGCGGTAGTGGTGATGGATTCCTGGCTTCCCGTTGGCGTGTAGCTGAAGTCCTGCCGGGTGATGCCAAGCCCATACTCACTTTCATAGCTTACATTGCCTTTCATTCTCCATTCTTGCAGCATGCCATCTCTGGTATAGGTGTAGAACTCGCTCCACGTCAGGCCATAAAATTTGAAGTCGATGAATTTCAAGCGTCGGATGGCATCATACTGGAGTGAGTAACTGAAATAATCGGTGGCTGCCTCGGCTGTTGATTTGTAATTTGCGCTGATAATGTTCCCGCCGGCCCCGAATGTGCGGTTAAGCAGGATGCCTGCGAAATAATCCGTGTCAATTTGCGTGAAAATATATGCGTAGTTTTCTATCCGGTTTGCCTGACCTTGCCCATTGCGCGTAATGACCGAGCGCGACCTCAGTTTTCCCTCGATGTAGTACTCAACCTGTTTGAGACCGCCGCCCGTTTTTGCATACTCATGACGAATCTCCACAGTCAGTTTTTTTTTCCTGTCATTGGGGTCGGGGAGCGTGATTCTGGTATGCAGTGGCTTGCCACGCAGCGTTGACTTGATATGGATTTCATACTTCTCCCTGGAAATGCCATTGAGGTATTTATGGCCCCCGGTTTCATGCTGCATATTGCCCCAGATATCGAAGTGAAAATGCCGGGTCGCATCGTTTTTTCCATTGATGGCCTTTTCAGGGAGGCCGGTTTGTGCATGATGGGAAAAGGTGTGGCGGGCCAGCTCCGTACCGGGAGTGGCACTGGCAGCAACGGATCGGGAAACGGTTTGCCCCAGGGAGGCGTCATGCTTGTAAGTAAACAGGCGACCATCCTTGTAGCTGATGGAGGCGGGGCGGCCAAAAAGGCTGCTGCCGGTGTAGCTGTTGGTACGCTGGACCGGGGGTTGGCTTGAACTGATTTCCCTGTCAAGGCCATCGAAGGTGCGTTCGCCTGTCAGCGTGCCGTTTTGATGAGTGCGGCAGACCAGTTCCGCTGTACTGTGTGCAGCATAGTCGAATTGCTTCAGGCCACTGCCGGGGCCTCTTTGCGAAACCTTCCGGTCGAAAGCATCGTACTTGTACAGCAGGCTTTCATTGACGGTGGACGCATGCATCGTCAGTCTGCCCAGCCCGTCATAATGGAAGACTTCTTCCTCTTCCGGAATGGCGGGGTCCGCGTTGAACAGATTGTAACGTTGCCGGCGGCTCAATTGTCCCTGCTGGTTGAATGTGGACAGAATGGTTTCATTCTCGGGCTGCCGGGTTTCATGAACGGTATTGGCGACATGATCACGGACATATTGCTGCCGACTTGAATCCGGGTGGCATTTTTTCACCAGCTCGTCATGAATGGTCCATTCATAATCCGTGCGTTCGGTGATAAACGGAGTCAGTTCATCATTGTAGTCATATTGAATAAATGTAGTGAGTTGCTGCAGCTCATTGTAGCGATACGTGGCGAGCAGAAATGTTTTTGACCGGGATGTTTTTCCTGCGGTGAATGTCGAGGTAAGCTGCTCGGACAGGACATTGCCAAAACCATCCAGTGTATCGGTCTGGCTGAAGCCGCGTGTGCTACTGCTTCTGGTGACTTTGCTGTTGACCGGATCATGGCTGGTCGAGTCGATGGCCTGTCCTGTCGGCGATGGCGACCAGGCATAGCGGGTCTCGATCAGCCTGCCGAGCGCATCATGCTGGTAGCTGCTGATCAGGCCATTTTCGTCTGTTGCCTGGCAAAGATCTCCCGTCGCAGTATTGAATACTTCGCCGCCTGTCTTCTGTGAATCATCAAATCCATGCAGTGTATTCAAAGTAGTGAGCTGCGTTTTATCCTCCGACAGCTTGTAGCTGAAGCTCTGGGTGGTCAGATAATCGGTGATGACGGGCTGACCTTGCGGGTCGGCCGATACTGCCGGTTTGTTCTGCTCCTGTGTCAACAGGCAGGCAAGGAAAAGGCTTCCGCTGGTTTCGTCATACGTGTAACGAGTTCGAAGCAAGGTTGGAGCGGGCGTGGCGGTGTCCGGAAACGTTTCCTGGAAAATATCTTCGGTCATCACTATTGCCCGGGTGCCTGCCAGTGTTTTGTACTGATAACGATGTGTTCTGTCTGGCAGATGGCTGGATGGGATGTCGGGTCGGAGAGTCAGACTTTTCAGGTGCCGGACAAAACCATCCGGATCTGCCGGACACAGTATGCTATCCCCGCTGCTTTCGCCTGAGGCAGGATAGTAAACGTATTCATGCTCAATGCCGTCTTCTCCCTTCATTCTGGTGAGATTGGCATAGTCGTCGTACTCGAAAGTCCGGGTTGTGGTTCTTTTGAGCGATCCTGCCGTCGGGCTCAGTGTGCTGTAAGTATGCTTTTCCACCGTGGGCAACATATAGGTGGAAACCTGATCGTCTATTTTCCCTGTCGTGACCAGCTGATAGTCGTACTGAAAACCCTGCGCCTGTGTGTTATCTGCAGGGGTGATTTTCTTGTCAAGGGGAATATCGTTGGCCAGCAGGTAAAATTTGTCATACCGTCGCTGAGTGGTTTTTGACGTGCCAATGTGCTCGACGGTCCCGAAAGTGAAGCGGTATGGCAGGCTTTCCAGGTTATCCATTTTCTCGGCCCAGCTGGTCACGGCTGGGTAACCAAGGTAATTGCTGACGAAATAGGTGTAGCTGGTCGTCAGGTATTCATTGACGCCATTTTTTGTTTTGACATACTGTTGTATCGATTTGACGGCATGGACCTCTCCCGGCATGCCGGGAGGTGTGGCCAGTTTTCCATAGACGATATCATCGCTCTGGAAGAAATTAACCATCGCGCTGTAGTGCGATATCAGCAAGTAACTGGTATTGGTGCTGGTATAGGTGAACAGGTAAAGGTCGCTGTCTGTACTGCCGTTACGGCTGGAGACTTTCTCCAGGAAGGGGCAGGAGGGATTGGATTTGTTCAGCAAAAAGGCAAAAACGCCGCGCGGGGTCGTGACGCAATGGGCATCGCCATCCCAGCGGGTCGACAGCAAGGTGGTCTGCTTGTCGTCGGTCAGCGTGAAAGTCTGGTCACTGTGCCAGGCAAGGGACAGGGTGCGCAGGTCCGGTGTCGTAATCAGGCTGGTCCGGTTATTGCTGAGCGTTTCCCTGCGGCCATCCTTGTGAATCACGATATAGCCACCGGGCGATGCCGGGTCTTTCGTCACCCTGAACGTATTGCTGCGCTTGTACTGCAACTGGATATCGTCCTCCCCGCTCTCATCCAGGATGCGATACCGGCTGCCATCCGCCAGGACCAGTATCTTGTCGCTGCCCGAAACCTCAATCCGGGGCAGGGTCAGTTCCCAGCCGGTACCGAAGCCATCATCGAGATTGCTGAACGGGTTGAACCGTATCGCCAGGTCAAGGGCGGGGCCCTGCAGGTAATTGCCAACCACTGAGGCGACAGGAAGGGTACGGAGATACATGCCGGTCCGTGGCTCGACGCCGTTGACGGACCAGTCGATGAGATTGAATACATTGGATTCGAACAGCATGGCATGTTTCCCGGGATCGTTGCGATCAGGGGGTGCAGGTGCTTGCTGTCGTGGAAAAGGATGACCTGCAGCCCGGATTCAGTATGTTTCCGGCGAGCTGGCAAATCCAGTGTCTCCACCGGTCAGGCCGATGGATGGTGATCGGGCCCGGCAGCGGGCGCTGCCGGGCTTGCTGCGTATCAGACCGCGCTTTCGCCGGTTTCGCCGGTGCGGATGCGGACCACCTGTTCGACCGGGAACACGAAGATCTTGCCATCGCCGATCTTGCCGGTGCGGGCAGCGTTGGTGATCGACTCGATCGCGCGGTCGACCAGATCGTCGGCCAGCACCAGTTCGATCTTCACCTTCGGCAGGAAGTCGACGACGTACTCGGCGCCACGGTACAGCTCGGTGTGGCCCTTCTGGCGACCGAACCCCTTGACCTCGGTGACCGTCAGGCCGTTGACGCCGAGCTCGGACAGGGACTCGCGGACCTCGTCGAGCTTGAACGGTTTGATAATGGCCTCGATCTTCTTCACGGTATTCTCCTGATTTTGATGGGCATCAACCCATAGTGGATGTTGCCCAGTTCATGGGGGCAGCGTTAATACTGTATCATGCACGGCTTGATTTCATTACGATGCGAGTGTCGCAATGCCCGTCATTTCCAAGCTCCGAGGCGGTTCCGCCTTGTCCTCGTTCCGCAGCGAAAAGCTGGAACGTTCGGCCGCAGAAGCCGGTCTCCCCGGCCTGTCCGTGCGGGCCGAGTTCTGGCATTTCATTGAGAGCGATACCGAGCTTAGCGCCGAAGAACTGGCTACGCTGGATCGCCTGCTGACCTATGGTGAATCCGCACTGGACGACGCGCCCGCCGGTGACCTGTTCCTGGTGCTGCCCCGTCTGGGTACCGTATCGCCATGGTCGTCCAAGGCGACCGACATTGCCAGCCATTGCGGTCTGGCCCAGGTCCGCCGCCTTGAGCGCGGGGTGGCCTGGTACGTCGAGGCCGGCCATCCGCTGGATGCCGCGCAGCGCGCGACGCTGTCCGCACTGCTGGCCGACCGCATGACCGAACAGGTCTGGGACGACTTTGCCGCCGCCGACCGCCTGTTCGAACATGTCGCGCCCCGTCCGCTGGCCCACGTCGACGTGCTGACCGGCGGCCGCGCCGCCCTGGAGGCCGCAAACCGGGAAATGGGTCTGGCGCTGTCGGTCGACGAGATTGATTACTTGTTCGACAATTTCAGTGCCATGCAGCGCAACCCGACCGACGTCGAACTGATGATGTTCGCGCAGGCGAACAGCGAGCATTGCCGGCACAAGATCTTCAACGCCGATTTCATTATCGACGGCGAAGCGCAGGCCAGGAGCCTGTTCCGCATGATCCGCGATACCCACGATGCCCATCCGCAGGGCACGCTGGTCGCGTACAAGGACAATTCGTCGGTGATCGAGGGTGGTTTCATCGACCGCTTCTATCCGGTCGCCGGCCACTACGGCTACGCGTACAACACCGAGCCGACCCATATCCTGATGAAGGTCGAGACCCACAACCACCCGACGGCGATCTCGCCGTTCCCGGGGGCGGCGACCGGCTCCGGCGGGGAAATCCGCGACGAAGGTGCCACCGGTCGCGGCTCGCGCCCGAAGGCCGGCCTGACCGGTTTCACCACCTCGAACCTGAACATTCCCGGTTTTGTCCAGCCGTGGGAAATCCACTCCGATACCGCCAGTGAATACGGCCGCCCGGCACGCATCGCCAGCGCGCTGCAGATCATGCTCGACGGTCCGATCGGTGGCGCGGCGTTCAACAATGAATTCGGCCGCCCGAACCTGACCGGTTATTTCCGTACCTTCGAACAGACCTTCGAGGGCGAAGTGCGCGGCTATCACAAGCCGATCATGATTGCCGGCGGCCTGGGCAATATCCAGGGCCGTCATGTCGAGAAGGACGGGCTGCCAGAAGGCGCGCTGCTGATCGTGCTCGGTGGTCCGGGCTTCCTGATCGGCCTGGGCGGCGGGGCGGCATCGTCGATGGACACCGGCTCGAACGTGGCCGACCTGGACTTCGATTCGGTCCAGCGCGGCAATCCGGAAATCGAGCGCCGTGCGCAGGAGGTCATCGACCGCTGCTGGCAGATGGGCGAACAGAACCCGATCCTGTCGATTCACGACGTCGGTGCCGGTGGCCTGTCCAACGCGCTGCCGGAGCTGATCAACGACGCCGGCCGTGGCGGTCTGATCGAGCTGCGCCGGGTGCTGATCGAAGAGACCGGCATGTCGCCGAAGGAAATCTGGTGCAACGAATCGCAGGAGCGCTATGTGCTCGCGGTGGCACCGGAATCGATGGCGGTATTCCGCGACCTGGCCGACCGCGAGCGCTGCCCGTTCGCGGTAGTCGGCACGGCGACGGCCAAGCGCCAGCTGCAGGTGCTCGACAGTCTGTTCGGCAACAGCGCGGTCGACATGCCGCTCGACGTGCTGCTCGGCAAGCCGCCGCGCATGACGCGCGACGTGCAACGGATCGAGCGTCCGTTCCGCGTGTTCGACGCCTCGCGTTACGAACTGAAGGAAACCGCCTACCGCGTGCTGCGGCTGCCGGCGGTGGCCTGCAAGAATTTCCTGATCACCATCGGTGACCGTACCGTTGGCGGCATGACCGCGCGCGACCAGATGGTCGGTCGCTGGCAGGTGCCGGTCGCCGACGTGGCGGTGACTGCCATGGGCTTCAACAGCTATCGTGGCGAAGCGATGGCGATGGGCGAACGCACGCCGACCGCGCTGTTCAACCCGGCGGCCAGCGGCCGCCTGGCGGTGGCCGAGGCGATCACCAATATTGCCGCCACTTATATCGGCCAGGGCAATATCGGCAATATCAAGCTGTCGGCGAACTGGATGGCCGCGGCCGGTCATCCCGGCGAGGAAGCCGCGCTGTACGACACCGTCGATGCCGTGTCCAGACTGTGCCAGCGCATCGGCGTGTCGATCCCGGTCGGCAAGGACTCGCTGTCGATGAAGACGGTGTGGCAGGAGGATGGCGAGCAGAAGGCCGTGACCGCGCCGCTGTCGCTGGTGATTACCGCCTTCGCGCCGGTCGAGGACATCAAGCGCACGGTGACGCCGGCGCTGAATGCCGACGGCGATACCGACCTGATCCTGATCGACCTCGGTCATGGCCGTTGCGCGCTGGGCGGTTCGGCTTTCAGCCAGGTGTATCGCGACATGCTGGGCCGCGCGCCCGACCTCGACCAGCCGGGCGAACTGATTGCCCTGTTCGAGACGGTCCAGTCGCTGCTGCGCGACAAGCTGCTGACCGCCTACCATGACCGCTCCGACGGCGGCCTGTTCGCCACGCTGGCGGAAATGATGTTCGCCGGCCATGTCGGCGTCACCATCGACATCGACGAACTGGCGATCGAACGCAAGGTGACGCAGCGCGTCATCAATGACTTCACCCAGTCCGATCCGGGTCAGGCCGACCATGCACGCAATATGCGTGTGCTGTTCACCGAGGAAATCGGTGTCGTGCTGCAGGTGAAGAAGGCGCATACCTCGGAAGCCATTTCGCGCTTCACCCGCGCCGGTCTTGGCCGCGCGCTGTTCGTTATCGGCTCGACCAACAAGGCGGACAAGCTGATTGTCCGTCGCGGCGGCAAGCCGATCTTCGACGAGGCCCGCCACGATCTGTTCAAGGCCTGGAGCGAGACCAGCTGGCAGCTGCAGCGGCTGCGCGACAACCCGGCCTGCGCCGACAGCGAATATGCGCTGCTGGCCGACACCGCGGCCACGCGCCTCGATGCGCGGCTGTCGTTCGACGTCAATGACAACCCGGCCGCGCCGTTCATCGCCACCGGCAGCCGCCCGCGCATTGCCATCCTGCGCGAGCAGGGGGTCAACGGGCAGCTGGAAATGGCCGCCGCCTTTGATCGCGCCGGTTTTGCCGCCGTCGACGTTCACATGAGCGACATCATTGCCGGCCGCGTTTCGCTGCACGACTTCAAGGGGCTGGCCGCCTGCGGTGGCTTCAGCTATGGCGACGTGCTTGGTGCCGGTGAAGGCTGGGCCAAGTCCATCCTGTTCAATGCCCGGGCACGCGACGAGTTCGAGCACTTCTTTGCCCGCAATGACGTGTTTGCCCTTGGCGTGTGCAACGGCTGCCAGATGATGTCGAACCTGTCCGAAATCATCCCGGGTGCCGAGGCATGGCCGAAGTTCCACCGCAATGCGTCCGAACAGTTCGAGGCCCGCTTCAGCATGGTCGAGATCCAGGACAGCCCGTCGATCCTGCTGGCCGATATGGCCGGCAGCCGGCTGCCGGTGGTGGTCAGCCATGGTGAAGGCCGTGCGGTGTTCGCGCCGGGTGCACAGGACAAGGCCATCGTGTCGCTGCGCTATGTCGACGGCCGCGGCCTGGCGACCGAGCGCTATCCGCTGAACCCGAACGGCTCGCCGGCCGGCATCACCAGCGTGACCACGGAAGACGGTCGCTTCACCATCATGATGCCGCACCCGGAACGCGTGTTCCGTACGGTGCAGAACTCGTGGCATCCGGCCGACTGGGGCGAAAACGGCGCCTGGTTCCGCATGTTCGCCAATGCGCGGAAGTGGCTGGGCTGAGGTTCAGATGAAGGCCGTGGGGTTCCTCAGGAACACCAGCGGCCGCATCAGCATCGATCCTGCCTCGTTGAGCACGGCGGTCCTGGTGGCCGCCATGCCGACCTGCGGGGAGAACAGGGTGCGCTGCGTGCTGCCGCTGACGACTGTCCCCTGCGCCATGGAGTTGACCCGGCCGTAGTAGCCGATGGTATTCCGTCCGGTCAGATTGGCGATGCGCTGTGCCTGTGACGCATGGCGTCCGCCAACCGCGCTGTAGCAGGATGCCAGGCGCAATGGCTTGTCCGTGCGTTCCAGGCCGGCCTGCAGCAACTGACGGCCCAGTGTGCCGCCCGACACCGGCGAGCTGGTCTGGGTGGTGAACGGCGCGCCATGGGAATTGATGACGTCACAGTAATCGTCGGCCTGCAGCGTCATCTTGCCGATGCGGACATCGCCGGATGTCAGCGCGGCATTGCGCGAGGCGATGCGCCCGGTGGCCAGCAGTTTGCCGGCCGCAGTGGCGCCGACGGCGGTCAGTCCGGCACCGATCCCCATGCCGACAGATATCAGGCCGAGCAGGCGCGACAGTTCCGGATCCCGTTCCTCAAAGGCGGCGGACAGGATGCCGGTCAGGCCGCTGCCCACGCCGAGCAGCATTGAACTGGCCGCCATGACATAGGCCAGGCCGGCCAGCACACCGGCAGCCAGGCCGAAACTCAGGATGCTCAGGAAAATGTTCAGGGCGCCAAGCCACAGGACGTTCGTGGCCCACTCGCTGAGAAAGCCGCTCGGGTCGCTGTGATTGATCGGGTCGTTGCCGCAAAACCCATACGCATTGGTGCCGCCGGCCGAAAACGGGCTGAACGGGTCCATGGACAGGAAACTCTGCATGGTGGGCGCATAGCTGCGCACACCGTTGCCCAGGTGATACAGCTGGCTGCGTGGACCGATCCAGTCGAGGCGCTCGCCATGCATGCCGATCAGTGGACGCGCGTCCGTTAGCGGCCTGTTCTGAAGACGATAGGGGGCGGTGGACATGGTCATTCCCGCGGCAGTCTGGCATTCCCCCTGTATAGGCCAGCAGGGGACCGGGCCGGCAAACGGGCGACCGGTGGCGAAGGGCCCTTGTCCCGCAGGGGTTTGCCACCATCTTCAGCAGATTGATTTTTTGCGGCACTGCCGGATGGATGGAACATGCAGTACGAACACCTGATCGAAGTCAACGACCCGAACAACCCGATGCTGACGCAACTGACGCGCCAGCAGCTGTGGCGCGGGCTGATCCATCGCATCGAGGCACCGGGCGAGTTCCTGCCCGGCGTCGAGGCGGTCACCCTGGTCAGCCGCAGCGACGTGCACATCGAACGCGTCATGCAGCTGGGGGCGCTGAGCGTGCATGACCGCATCGACCTCGAACACGAGCAGCGGCTGCACTATCACACCCGCGCCGGCAGCAATCACCTGGGCGGCGAACTGGTGGTGACGATAGAGGAGCCGGACGAGGGGCACCTGTTCGTGCGCTTTCGCTACGACACGCCGGTGGCCGATCTGCCGGAAGATGGCGTCGACTACGTAGGCTATCTGAAGGCCGCCTATCGCAAGATGGATGCCGAGGCGATCGGTCTGATTCGCGAGCTGGCCGCAACGGACCGGCTGGACGGACCGGCCGCCTGAGCGATCAGCCGAAGAAACCGGCCGCGTCGGCCGAGTCCAGCTTGTCGCGCAGCCAGTCGGCGGCAAGCGGACAGCCGAGCGCGACCTGGGACACGGCGCGTGCCAGCACCTGTGCCTTGCTGACACCATTTTCGCGCCAGCTCTGGCCGCCGAGCGCCAGATTCAGCAGCACCGGCATCAGCCGGTCCATGGCATGGGCGAACCGCGCTTCCGGCGTGCGCTGATCCTCGAATTCCTGCCAGATGTCAAAGAAGGTCGCTGCCTGCGCGTCGGGCAGCAGACCGAAGATGCGCTGTACCGCCGTGCGCTCGGCCTGCTCGCGCTCGGCGCCATGGTGGTTGTCGCCGTACAGGATGGCATCGCCGGTGTCGATCTCGGCCAGATCGTGCAGCAGCAGCATCCTGATCACCTTGTCGGTATCGACCGGCTCGGTGGCATGCCGGGTCAGGGTCAGCGCCAGCAGCGCAACCTGCCAGCTGTGCTCGGCAGTATTCTCGTAGCGATCGAGCGTGACCGGCTTGTTCTTGCGCAGAACGGCCTTGAGCCGGTCGATCTCGATGATGAAGGCGAACTGTTGCTCAAGCTGGGAAAAATCTGACATGGCGGCGCTGACTGAAAGCGGAAACCGCCGATTTTACCGGCTGCCGGCGCAACAGGGCAGCGCCCCGTGCGCGGCAGGCCGTTTCGGGCGTCAGCTGTCCTGCGCCACCGTCCGCTCGGCATGGCGCGGCACGAAGCGGTCGACCAGGGCGCAGCAGACCAGCACCGTCAGCGACGGCACCAGCCAGCTCATGCCTTCGCTGGCCAGCGGCAGGGCGGCGACCTGATCCAGTCCCCAGGCTTCCAGACCGGCGGCCTTGATGCCGTCGGCGATGCCGAACAGCAGGGCGATCGCCATGGTCGGCGCGACCACCAGTCGCGGCGAGCGCCACTTCGACTCGACAAAGCTGAGCAGGATCATGACGATGCACGGCGGGTAGACGGCGGTCAGCACCGGCAGCGATACCCGCAGCAGCGCATCCAGACCCATATTCGATACCAGCAGCGAGAACAGGGCGGTGGTGATGGCGATCTTGTTGTATGACACGCCGAGCAGTTCGCTGAAGAATTCGCTGAAGGCGGTGATCAGGCCGACGGCCGTGACCAGGCAGGCAATGCCGATCAGCACGGCGAGGAAGGTGCTGCCGCCGGTGCCGAAGGTGTGCTGGACATAGGCGTGCAGCAGCGCGGCGCCGTTGCTGGCGTCGCTGGCGATGCCATGGCTGGTGTTGCCGAGCTGGAACAGACTCAGGTAGACCAGCACCAGACCGGTGCCGGCGATCAGGCCGGCAATCACGGTGTAGCGGGCAATCGAGCGGGTCGAGGTGATGCCGCGCGAGCGGATGGCGTTGGCGATGACCAGGCCGAACATCAGCGCGCCCAGCGTGTCCATGGTCTGGTAGCCGGCAACCATGCCCTGGGACAGGGCGCTGTCCTGATAGCTGGCGGCGACCGGGCCGACGGTGCCGGCCGGCCACAGACAGGCGGCGACGCCAAGGATGGCCAGGGCAGCGATCTTCAGCGGCGCCAGGCACTTGCCGACGCTGTCGAGCAGGCGACCCGGCTTCAGCGAGATCAGCAGGACCAGCACGAAATAGATGATCGAGAACAGCAGCAGGTGCAGGTCGCTGTGGCCGAGTGCCGGCGCGATTCCGGCCTCATAGGTGACCACGGCCGTGCGCGGAACGGCGAACAGCGGACCGATGGCGAGGTAGCAGACTACCGCCAGCACCATGCCGGCGGTGCGGCCCAGCGGCAGGGTCAGCCGGCCCAGTCCGCCGCCAGCGCGGGCCATGGCGACCACGGTGGCGATCGGCAGGCCGACGGCGGTGATCAGGAAGCCGGCGGCGGCAGGCCAGACCTGGCTGCCGGACTCGAAACCGACCATCGGCGGGAAGATGATGTTGCCTGCACCCACAAAAAGGGCAAAGGTCATGAAGCCCAGGGCAATGATGTCCTGGACGGAAAGGGTTTCGCGATTCATAGACGACGGCACGCTGCGGAAAATGAAAAAACCGTCCGTCGGCCGGAGGGCGCGAGGGAACGGGTCCATGCAAGAAGAAATTCTGTCCGACAAGCAGTCAATCCGTGGATTGCACGGAAATGAGGGCTAATGCTGGGAATCTGGTCATGCGCAGCGAACCGTTTTGCAATTCGCATAAATGCCAGTGAAAAATGTGAGTAAATACTATGCTCTAGCCGCGCAAATCGCAATATGAGTTGCTGCTCATGCACCGCTGCGGTGCCGGATTTTTCTCAGGCGGGCTGCAAAACGGTGCGGTTGCGACCGGCATGCTTGGCTGCGTACAGCAGGCTGTCGGCACGGGCGAGGCTGTCGGCCAGCGTTTCGTACGGATGGCAGGTCACCACGCCGAAGCTGGCCGTGATCTGCCGTGATGCCGGCACCAGCGGAAAAGTGCTCTGGGCAAACTCGGCGCGCAGGCGCTCGGCAAAGCCCAGCCCGCCGTCCAGATCGGTGTTGGCGAGCAGAATGGCGAATTCCTCGCCGCCGATGCGACCGGCGGCATCGTCCGGCCGCAGCCGGTGCCGTACCAGCGTACCGAAGGTCTCCAGCACGGCGTCGCCGGCGGCATGGCCGAACGCATCGTTGACCCGCTTGAAGTGGTCGATGTCACAGATAATGACGCAGACCGGGTGAAAGCCGGGGTCCCGCAGACGATGGGTGGCCTGGCTGTCGAAGCCGCGGCGGTTCAGCAGGCGCGTCAGCACATCCTGGTCGCGTTCGCGGCTCAGCAGCTCGATCCGGTCCAGCATCATCGCCGTCAGCAGGGTCAGCGCCAGCAGCACGCTGAAAATCAGCAATGACATCTGCAGCGTGAGCCAGAACGGCGAATGGCCGTACTGGTCCGGCAGCGGCGACAGCGGCTTCAGCGCCAGCAGCATGCGCGGGATGAAGCCGAGCGCGAAAGCCAGAAACACCCAGAACACCGCCCGGTCGATCCGTCGCCGCCGCGATGCCGGATACAGCTGCAGCGCGGTCAGCAGGAACAGAATGAAGAAGCCGAAGTTGTGCAGGCGGACGCGCCGGGTCAGATCCGGCGTGACATAGCACAGCACATAGGTGGCGCCGACCATCCCCGCCAGCATCAGGATGGCCAGTGGCAGCGGCAGATGCCGGCCCGCACGGCGCAGGGCCCCGTCGGCCAGCAGCAGGGCGCTGAGCGTGTACAGCGTGACCGACAGCATGGCGTTCAGCGACAGATCGCCCGGCACCGCCAGGATCTGCATGGACATGCCGCCGGCGAACAGCGCATAGCTGCCGGCCAGGTGCAGCAGATGGCGTTCGCTGCGCGAGGTGTGCCAGGCGAACAGGAAACCGCTGGCGAACAGCAAGGCGATGCCGGGGGCGCCGAGCATCAGGATCTGCAGAGTGGATAACGTCAAGATCAGCAGCCCGGGAGTGGGGACATGATGTTGGTCATGGTTCAGAAATCGTAGCGTACGGTGGCGCCCAGCGTGCGCGGCGTACCGACCGACGCGGTGTATGCCCCGTTGGCTGTGGCGGCGACGGCCGGGAAGTAGCGCTTGTCGAGCACATTACGTGCCCAGAGTGAGAGACTCCATAGCGAAGCGCCATGCCCGAGGCGCCAGCCGGTGGCCAGGTCGAGCAGGCCATAGGCCGGGATGCGCGAATAGACCGAACCGTCCAGTGTCCCGTCCTGACCCGAGCGCCATGCATAGGCCGCGCTCAGGTAGTGCTGCACATCCGCCGACCAGCGGTACCGGTATTCCCCTGACAGATTGACGATCCAGCGCGGCGCGCCGGCGACCTGGCGACCGCTCAGGCTGCAGACCGCGTTCGGATACGGGATGTTGACCTCGGCCGGGCATGGGGCATTGTCGTAGCGGCGGTAGCGGGCATCGTTCAGCGACGCGTTCAGCGTCAGCGTCAGTCCGCGCAGCGGCAGTAGCTGCAGGTCCAGCTCGGCGCCGCGGGTGCGGACATCGCCGGCATTGGTCAGCACCTGCACATAGGCGCCGCTCAGACTCCTGACCGGTACCAGCGTCGTGGTCTGGTAGCCGTGGACTTCGGCCCAGAACAGATTGGCGTTCAGCAGCACGCGGTGGTCCCACAGCGTGCTTTTCAGGCCGAGGTCGAGATTGTTGACCCGTTCCGGTCCGACCAGCAGCGAGTCCGGGCCCAGCGGTCCCGGCGCCGTGCCGGGGCCGGTCAGATTGACGCCGCCGGACTTCTCGCCGTGCGACAGCGTGATGTAGCCGAGCAGGTCAGGGCGCAGCCGGTAGCTGGCGTTCAGCAGCGCGGACGGACTCCACTGCTCCAGCCGCAGGGTGCCGCTGTCGTAGGCACCGAGCAGGCCCGGCTGGTTGCGGATCGGCGCCAGCAGGGCGGAACCGCCGACCGGGCTGTCGCGGGTGACGCGTGCCTCCTTCAGCTCATAACTGGCGCGCAGGCCGGCGCTCAGGTCGAACCGGTCGTTGACATGCCAGGTGCCCTGGCCGAACAGCGCATAACTGCTGGTGTCCTGCTGGCCGGGGTTTTCGCTTCTCACACTGGCGAGCAGGCCGGTCGGCGCGCCCTGCAGGAAAATGTCGGCGGCGGGGCCGAACGACAGCGACAGCCGGTTGCGCAGCCGCTGCTGCATGTAGAACGCACCGACCACATAGTCGAACCGGCCTCCGGCCGGCGAGGCCAGCCGCAGTTCCTGTGACAACTGGCGGTTGCGTACCGTCACCCCGTTGTCGAGCACCTTGACGTTCAGCTCGTCGGTGGCGACCGGGTCATAGTTCCAGAAGCGGCCGGCAGTGATCGAGGTCAGCCGGAAACCGCTGTCGAACAGCCAGTTGGCCTCGGCCGACAGTCCGCCCTGTTCGACCTCGATGCGCGGTGTTTCATCAATATTGGTCTGATAGCGCGTCGGGTCGCTGACGATGCCGGTGGCGCCGGCCGCGATCGCCCGGCGCAGCGCAAGGCCGGGGCCGAGACTGTAGATGACCTGGGTGCCGGAACTGGATTTCTCCGCGTTGTAGTCGGCAATCAGCCGCAGGCTGAAACTGTCATCGGGGGTGAACAGCATCTGGGCGCGCACGCCGTCACGGTGGCCGCCGTTGAGCCGGTCGCCGTTGTACAGATTGGTCACCGTGCCGGCGTCCTGCGAGCGATAGACCACGATCCGTCCCGCCACCTCATCGGTCAGCGGCCCGGACAGCATGGCGCGGGCCTGGACCCGGCCGTGCTGGCCGGCCGACATCTCCAGACTGCGCTCCGGGGTGAAATCCGGCCGGCGGGTGCTGATGTTCAGTACGCCGGCCGTGGTGTTCTTGCCGAACAGCGTGCCCTGGGGGCCGCGCATCAGCTCGATCTGTTCGATATCGAGCAGATCGAAGACCGCCATGCCCGGGCGGCTCAGGTACACATTGTCCAGATAGAGGCCGGTACTGCCCTCCAGTCCGTCATTGGCCGGGTTGTTGCCCAGCCCGCGTACCGCAATGCTGGTCTGGCGCGGATTGATAAAGGCGACACTGGTGCTGGGCAGGAGCTGCTGGATATCCTCGATCCGGTCGATGCGCCGGGCCTCCAGCGTGGCGCCGTCGACCACGCTGACCGGCGCCGGCACTTCCTGCGCCAGTTCCTCGCGCCGTCGCGCACTCACTGTCAGCGGCGTCAGCGACGGCGTATCGGCACCGGTTGCGGCGTGGCCGGCCGCCGCGGGCGGCGCCGGCTCGGCATGCAGCGGGGAGGACAGCAGGGCGGTCAGGGCCAGCGGCACAAGCGGGTGGCAGCGCGGTGAGGACAAGCGTGCAGGCAATCTGCGTTTCATGCGATTCGTCAATTCTGGTGGGGGTCGGCACGTACCGGTACATGGCATTGGCGATACAGCGGATAATGCCGGCCTGCCGTGGCCGGCGACAGGATATAAGCAATTGATTTTTTGGTCGACGGTCATATTGATTTGTCACGTTTTTGCCGACCTGCCGCGAGACAGTATTTTTTCAGGCTGACATGAAAATTCTTCACACTTCCGACTGGCACCTTGGCCAGCACTTCATGGGCAAGACACGCCAGGCCGAGCATCTGGCTTTTATCGACTGGCTGATTGGCCAGGTCGATGCACAGCAGGTTGATGCCGTCATCGTGGCCGGCGACCTGTTCGATACCGGCGCGCCGCCAAGCTATGCACGCGAGCTGTACAACCACTTTGTGGTCGAATTGTCGACAACCGGCGCGCAGCTGGTGCTGCTGGGCGGGAACCACGATTCGGTGGCGACGCTGAGCGAGAGCCGGACCTTGCTGGCGCGGCTGAACGCGCACGTAATCCCCTGTGCCGGCGGGCTGCCGGAAGCCCAGGTGCTGTTGCTGCCGCAGCGCAATGGCGAGGCGGGGGCGCTGCTGTGCGCGGTGCCGTTCATCCGCCCGCGCGACGTGCTGCAAAGCCAGGCCGGGCAGAGTGCCGAAGACAAGCAGCTGTCGCTGCAGGATGCCATCCGCCGCCACTACCATGCACTGCATGCGCAGGCCTGCCGGCTGCGCGAGGCGCGCGGCGACGCGCTGCCGATCATCGCTACCGGCCACCTGACCACGGTCGGCGCCAGCGCCAGCGAGTCGGTACGGGAAATCTACGTCGGTTCGCTGGATGCCTTCCCGACCAGCGCGTTTCCGCCGGCCGACTACATTGCCCTTGGCCATATCCACCGGCCGCAGAAAGTCGGCGGGCTTGAACATGTCCGCTACAGCGGTTCGCCGATCCCGCTCGGCTTCGACGAGGCCGGGCAGGGCAAGGAAGTGCTGCTGGTCGAACTGGACGGCAGCGGCCTGCGCGCGGTGACGCCGCTGCCGGTGCCGCGCTTCCAGGCCCTGCTCAGCGTGGCCGGTTCGCTGGCCGAACTCGGTGACGCCATCCGCGACGCGTCGACTCACGGCGACGCCGAACGGCCTGTCTGGCTGGAAGTCCGGGTGCGGGAGGACGACTACCTGTCCGATCTGCAGACCCGCATCGACGCGCTGACCGATGGCCTGCCGGTCGAGGTGCTGCGCATTCGCCGTGAACGCGACCGCGCCGCCGTCGCGCTGACCGGCGAAGCCAGCGAAACCCTGGACGAACTGACGCCGGACGACGTGTTCGCCCGCCGGCTGCAGGGCGAAACCCTGAGTGATGAACTGAAAAACCGGCTTGAGCGGCGCTACCGCGAGATCGTCGCCGGGTTGCGGGAGGACGCCGCATGAAGATCCTGACCCTGCGGCTGAAGAACCTGAACTCGCTGAAGGGCGAATGGTTCATCGACTTCAGTGCCGAGCCGTTCCGCGACAACGGCCTGTTCGCCATTACCGGACCGACCGGCGCCGGCAAGACCACACTGCTCGATGCGCTGTGCCTGGCGCTGTATCACAAGACGCCGCGTCTCGACACCGTGTCGGCCGGCAGCAATGAACTGATGACCCGGCATACCGCCGACTGCCTGGCCGAGGTCGAATTCGAGGTCAAGGGTGCCCGCTATCGCGCATTCTGGAGCCAGCGCCGCTCGCGCGACCGCGCCGACGGGGCGCTGCAGTCGCCACGGGTGGAGCTGGCCGATGGCGACGGCACCATCCTGACCACGCATATCAATGACAAGCTCAAGCGGATCGAAGCCATTACCGGACTGGACTTCGGCCGCTTCACCAAGTCGATGCTGCTGGCGCAGGGCGGCTTTGCCGCGTTCCTGAACGCCAGTGCCAACGAACGCGCCGAGCTGCTGGAAGAACTGACCGGTACCGACATCTACGGGCAGATTTCGCAGCGGGTGTTCGAGCGGACCCGTGACGCCCGGCTGGCGCTGGAGCAGCTGCGTGCGCGTGCCGACGGTGTCGACCTGCTCGGTGACGAGGCCCGCGCCGCGCTGCAGGCCGAAACCGCAGCGCTGGGCGAACGTGACACGGCGCTGGCGGCCGAAGCGGCGACGGTGCAGGCGCACTGGCAATGGTGCGCCGACCTGGTCCAGGCCGAACAGGCCCGGGATGCCGCTGCCGCGCGTCGTCAGGCTGCGGAAGCTGCCTGGCGTGATGCTGGCGCCGACCTGGCACGACTGGCGGCAGCCGGGCCGGCCGACGCATTGCGGCCGCTGGCGGCCGCGCTGGCCCAGGCCGAAGCCGCGCGGCAGCGTACCCGCGATGATCTGGCGGCCCTGGCCGGCCAGCGTGAGGACAGCGAACGGCAACGGCTCGACCTGCATGGCCGGGCGCGGTCGCGGGCAGCGCAGCTCGCCGCTGCCGAACGCGAGCGGCTGGAGACCATTACGCAGCAGCGGCAGGCGCTGGAGCAGACGCTGGCCGCCCATCCGCAGCATGCGCGGCTGGGCGAGCAACTGGGCGGCTGGCGCGGTCAGTTCGCCGCGCTGGCCCGGCTGCAGACGGAACACGACCGGCTGCAGACCGCACGGGACGAACTGGCTGCGCGGCAGCAGGCGCTGGCGCAGGACATCGAGCGCCAGCAGGCGCAGTGCGCGCAGGCCGGTCTGGCGCTGACGGCTGCCCGCGATGCCGACGCCCGGGCCGGGGCGCATCGCCTTGCCGTACTGGCCGGCAAGGATGCCGCCATGCTGCGCGCCGACTGGCAGCGGCAGCAACAGGGCGTGCATGCGCTCGAACAGCTGACAGCCACTGCGGCACAGCGGCGCAAGCTGGCCGCGCAGCAACGGCAATGGCAGGAGCAGCAGACGCAACTGCAGCAGGAACACCGGCAGCTCGACGACGAACGCCGCGCACTGCGGCTGGCGTACAAGAATGTGCAGGAGCAGATCACGGACAAGGAAGCGCTGCTGGAGCAGGAACAGCGCATCCAGAGTCTGGAAGCACTGCGTACCGGCCTGCGTCCCGGAGACGCCTGCCCGCTGTGCGGGGCGCATGAACACCCGGCCATTGCCGCCTATCACGCCATCGATCCGTCGCAGACCCGGCTGACCCTGGCGCAGAAGCGCACCGAACTTGAAGCGCTGCGCGAACGCGGGCAGGCGCTGACCGGACGCATCAGCCGGCTGGCGACACAGCTGGAACAGCTGGAGATCCAGCAGGCGCAGGCCGTGCGTGATGCCGATGCACTGGCCGCCGGCTGGCAGGCCGCTGCCGCGGCATGGGAACTGGGCGACGACGACTGGCTGGATGCGGCCGCGCTGCAGGCCCGCAGCCAGCGGCAGCAGGACGCGCTGACTGCCGCCGCCGCCGCCGTCAGCGAACTCGACCGTGCCGAGGCCGCCCTGACCGCCGCGCGCCAGGACTGTCATCGCCAGGCGCAGGCACTGGCCGGCTTGCAGCAGCAGTTGGCACTGTCGCAGCAGGCGCTGGCCGCCGGTGACAAGCAGGATGACGAATTGCGGCAACAACTGGCCGGGTGCCGTCAGGAAGCGGAGGCCCAGCAGGCTGCACTGGCGGAAACGCTGGCCGGCTTCGGCCACGCGCTGCCGGCCGACAGTGCGGCATGGCTGGCCGGTCGCGAGGCCGAATGGGCGCAGTGGCAGCAGGGGCAGGAACGCCTGCAGGCGCTGAAAGACGCACTGTTGCGGCAACAGCCGCTGGCGGAGGCGGCTGCCCGGCAGGCGCAGGACTGGCAGCAGCGCTGGCACGCCCTCGGCATGGGCGAGGCCGTCCCGCTGCCTGAGGTGGCCGATCCGGCTGCCGATCTGGCCCGCTGCGTGGCCGGTATCGACGACGCACAGCAGACGCTGGCGCAATTGCATGGCCGGCAGCAGCAGCTGGACGCCGACCTGATTGCCCACCAGCGGCAGGTCGCCGGCGCCGATACCGGCTGGCGACTGGCGCTGGCGGCCAGCCCGTTCGACGATGCCGCCGCCTTCCGCGCGGCGCTGCTGGACGATGACCAGCGCCAGCGCCTGCAGGACATCAAGTCGCGGCTGGAGCAGGAGCGGCTGGAAGCCGACACCCTGCTGCAGGCCGCGCAGCAGGCGCTCGACGCGCTGAACGCCGCGTCGCCGACAGCACTGACCCGCGAGGCGCTGGAACAGCAACTGGCCGGGCTGGCCGAACAGCGCCGCGCCGTCGCGCAGCGGCAGGGGGAGATTCGCGCACTGCTGGCAGCAGACGACGAACGCCGGACCAGCCAGCAGGCGCTGCTGGCGCAGATCGACGCCCAGGCCGACGACGTCGACCTGTGGCAGCGACTGGATGGCCTGATCGGCTCGGCCCGCGGCGACAAGTACCGCAAGTTTGCCCAGGGGCTGACGCTGGACCACCTGGTTCATCTGGCCAACCGGCAACTGTTGCGGCTGCACGGTCGCTACCAGTTGCGGCGCCGGCACGGTGGCGAGCTGGAGCTGGAGATAGTCGATACCTGGCAGGGCGATGTGGCCCGCGATACGCGCACGCTGTCCGGTGGCGAGAGTTTTCTGGTCAGCCTGGCGCTGGCGCTGGCGCTGTCCGATCTGGTCAGCCACAAGACCTCGATCGATTCGCTGTTCCTCGACGAGGGCTTCGGCACGCTGGATGGCGAGACGCTGGAGATCGCGCTGGATGCGCTCGACAGCCTGAATGCGAGCGGCAAGATGATCGGCGTCATCAGCCATGTCGAGGCGATGAAGGAACGCATTCCGGTGCAGATCCGCATCGGCAAGGGCAATGGCGTCGGCGTGTCGACCCTCAGCATCAGCCAGTGAATCCGGGCTGCGCCCCCCGCCCGCGTCGCAGAGGCTGCGCGGGCGGGGGCCATGCTGGACATCATTCAATTGCGATAAAAATCCGGGCGAAAATAATGACATTCATGTATATTATCGCGATGGAAAATTAACAATAGCCGTTTCAGCATATTGTCATTGTTGCTGATCTGATGTCACTGACGTCGACCGGCAACAGCCCGGGGCTCCGGACTGCGTGTCCGGTATTGCCACCTGGGTTCCCATTCCGTGATCAAGAAAATCCTGTCGAGTTGCTCGGTCGTGGTCCTGCTCTGTCTGGCCACCACAGCCTCCGCCGCTACTGTCACCTTTGCCGGCATTGCCTATTCCGGCGACAGCAAATCCATTCCGCAGCGCTTTCCGCACAGCCTGAAGCTGGAGAAATCCCGGACGGCTGCTGGCCTGACGCTGAACGCGCAATTGTCGTCGGCGCTGGCCAGCAGCAAGCCGGCGCACTTTGAACTGAACCAGACCGGCCTGACCTCGCTGAAAGGCCAGGACCAGGCCATCGTCGTCGCACTGCTGATCACCGGGGAAACGGTATCAGCGGAACGCTTCGGCTCAGTGGCGAAACTGCTGACCCAGGTTCGCGCCCAGGCGATGTTCTTCGACTTCAAGACCATGTCGGTGCTGCGCGCCTATCCGTTCAGTTTCACCCACCTCGACGTGATCGACCACATGCCGGGCAATGCCGAAATGCAGGCGCGCTTCAGCACGCTGTACTACGGCGACCAGGGCAAGCCGGGCATCCTGAACCGCTTTGTCGACATTGTCGGCGCGGCCACCATTCCCGAGCATGTGCCGCGCTATCTGCAGGTTGGCCAGGTCAAGCTGTCGGACGAGGCACGTGCCGTGCTGCCCGAGATGCTGACTCGCAACCCCGGTGACGCCGAGACCTGGCTGGCCGATCTGTTTGCGGAAAACCTGTCGAGCAAGACCGGCGTGCCACTGCTGCCGTACTCGAAGGGTTATGCAATTGGCAACGTGATGTCGATGCGCATCTCCGACGGCGAGGTGTTCATGCTCAAGCTGCCCGAGGCCGATTACACCATCGCGCTGGACGTGCCGCGCTTCCGCAAGATCAAGAGCGGCGAATCCGCTGCCGGTGCCAGCTACATCTATGGCGCCTACGCCCATGTCGACATCCAGGAGCCGGTATCCGGCAAGCATTACCTGAACGCCGATTTCAAGAACGGTGAAGTCAAGCTGGTGCCGGTGACGCAGAGCAGCGTCGACGACTTCCCCGCCTACCACGATGCCATCAAGGGGCTGTTTGCCAAGCTTTCCGACAACCTGGCCGGCAACAGGACCGACTGGCTGAGCTCGGCGACCGACACCTCGGGCATCAATAAACAGATCACTTCGACCCAGGAGCTTCTGAAATCATGCAAATGATTCGTTTCCTTCTCGTCAGCCTGATGTTGCTGACCGGAATCCAGGCCATGGCGGCCACGGCGACGGCCAAGGGCCAGGCCACTGTCAAATATGAAAGCTCGCTGTTCGGCCGCAAGGTCACCCCCGAGGTCAAGGCCCGCGCAGTGCTGCAGGCCCAGCTGCGGGCAGTGGAGAAGTACTACGCCGAAGCCGGCGACGCCCAGTCGCAGAACCTGGACGCCATCCGCGACAAGGTGCAGGCCGATCCGGAACGCTATGTGCTGGAAACCGCCATCCTCAGCGAGGAAGACCGTCCGGACATGGGCCAGTACACCGTGACCGTGCGCGCCACGCTGAACGTGTCGCAACTGAACAATGCGGTGAAGGCCGGCTCGGCCGTGGCGCAGAACGGCGGCGGGCAGAAGTCCAAGCTGACCTTCATCTTCGTGTCGCGTCAGACCGATACCGCGCAGAGCTTCGCCAACCGTGAATACGCGACCGCCGAGATCAAGGAACAGGGTCGCGCCACCCGCAATTCGGCCCAGTACCGGGCCTCGGTGGAAACCGGCGGCAGCACCACGCGCAAGGCAACCAGGAAGACCTACGCGATCTTCCCGAGCAACTATCTGAAAAGCGTGTTCAACGGCGTGTTCGCCGGTGCCGGCTACAAGGTGGTCGACGCTGCTTACCTGGAGCCGTACAGCAAGGGCAAGCTGAAGATCAAGGCAGTCGAAACCGACTTCAAGTCCGGCAACGACCTGCAACCGCAGACCGAACGTGACGTGGCCGCCGGTCTGCAGAACGCCCAGGTGCCGTACATCGCCTACGGCACGCTGGATGTGCGCCTGCCCGACACCGATCCGGCCACCGGCATGTACCGGGTGTCGGTCGCTGCCACCGGCAAGCTGCTGGACGCCAGCGACACCATCCCGGAAACCCGCGCCGAAGTCGGCCCGATCCAGGTCGCCGGCCTCGGCCCGACCGAGGAAGAAGCCCAGGTCAACGCGCTGAAAAAAGCCGCCGACACCGTGGCGCGCGAGCTGCTGAGCCAGATGACCAACGCCGGCCTCCGCTGAAACACCGAATTCATCAAATAGTTTTACCCGACCTTACTCAGGAGTGATTCGAGCATGCGCAAATCCCTTATCGTCCTCGCCGTGGCCACTGCTGCCCTGGCCCCGCTCAGCCACGCCGGCATGTTCGACGCCGTCAAGGGCGCTGCCAGCCTCGGCGGCAGCAGCAACAGCGGTGGCGACCTGATCGGCCAGCAGACCAGGCTGGTCGAGCTGTACGTTGCCGCCAACAAGGAAGTGCTGATGGCCCAGTCGAAGATGGCCCTGGCACTCGGCGCGAAGGATGCCGCCGCCCTGGCCAAGGCCGAAGCCGATGCGCTGACCTCGGGTGCGACCAAGGACAACCTGGCCAAGGCCGACTCGGTGCAGAGCAAGGTTGCCAAGGCAATCAGCGAAGGCCAGCAGGCACAGGGCGTGACCCTGGACGCGCAGGCCAAGAAGACCTACGCCGAAGGCATGGGCTCGCTGGGTCTGGGCCTGCTGAAGTATGCCGGCATGGCCAAGCAGTTCGACGGCTTCAAGTCGGCACTGAGCAGCGCATCGCCGATGGACCTGCCGAAGCTCAGCTCGGGTTCGTACATCATCACCAGCTTCCCGGGCAACAGCAAGAATCTGTACAACACCCTGAACCAGGCTATCAGCTTCGCCAAGAGCAATGACATCCCGGTGCCCAAGGATGCCACCAAGGCACTGTAATCACTGCGAATGACAGGGGAGGCTGAATGAAATTGCTACGCGTGATCGGTGCCAGCAGCCTGATGCTGGGTCTGCTGGCCTGCTCGCCGAAAGAGGAGGCCGCCGACAAGGCGACCGCCTCCCCGTCTGCCCAGGGCAGCGCGGCGCAGCCGATGCCGGATGCCGGCAAGGTGGGCAGTGTGACCACCACCGCCACCGGCCTGGGCGCAAGCCCGGCCGAAGCGGTCGAGGAAGCGCTGAAACTGGCGATCCGCCAGGTCAACGGCGTGTCGATGGACATGAGCTCGGAGCAGGTCAAGGCCGTGCTCAGCGTGGCCAGCGGCAAGGATGCCGAGCAGCTCAGCGCGCACGCGTTCGCCGAGTACGTCAGCCAGCAGTCCGGCGGCGTGGTGACCGGCTTCAAGCTGGTCAAGCTCGAGGAGCCCGGCCTGATGGGCAAGAGCTACAGCGCGCAGATCGAGGCGACCATCGCCAGGTTCACCGCGCCGGCAAGCAGCAACCGCCTGCGCATCGTGGTCGGCCCGGTGCATGTCGACAGCGCGTCGTTCCAGGTGGCCGGCCAGCCGGTGCCGTCGGCCAGGGTCGCGAGTGAAGTCCGTCAGCAGATCCTCAACGCGCTGACCAATACCGGTCGCTTTACCGTGCTCGAACGCGATCTGACCGACGACGTGCAGCAGGAACTGGAAATGATCGGTTCCGGGCAGACGCCGTCGGCGGAGCGCTCGAAGATGAGCCAGGCCATCAGCGCCGATCTGGTCTGGACCGGTCAGCTGAACGCGTTCTCCTATGGCAAGGACTCGGGCAACTGGGCCCTGTCGCAGCGGGTGATCAACGTCGCCAGCCGCCAGGTGCAGCTGTCCAGCATGCTGAAGGGCGATGTCGGCCGGCTGAACGCCAGCGGCGCCGATCCGGTTCGCCAGAGCATGGAAAGCCAGATGGTCGAACGGGTGGTCAGCGCCATCCTGGTGCGGACCTTCCCGATTACCGTCGCCTCGCGCGAAGGCAACCGGGTAATCCTCAGCCAGGGCGGCCAGTCGGTGCGCGAAGGCGCCCGCTATGCGCTGGTCTCGCTGGGCCAGGAGATCAAGGACCCGCAGACCGGGCAATCACTGGGCCGGACCGAGTATGACTGCTGCGAAGTGGTGATCGACAAGGTCACACCGACCATGTCGCAGGGCCATCTGGAAAACGTGCGCATGCCGCTGGAACAGATCCCGCCCGGCGGGCTGCAACTGCGCGACCTGGCTCCGGAACCGAAGGCAGCCGCTGCTGCCGGGACCGGTAACGGCACGGAGAAGAAAGCCGTCGCGAAGAAGCCGCACAAGGCCGAAAACGTGTTTGCCGGCGACAAGGACAAGTGGTAATCCGCCAGCCGGATGGTCTTGCAGAACAGGAAAGAGCGCTTCGGCGCTCCCGGACTGCTGATAAAGGTGGGCACCGACGTTCACAGTGGCGTCGGTGCACGCCCGACTGACAGGATCGGTCGTGAACACGGCAGTCTGCCTGATTGAGTCCTGCCCCTTCCGTCCCCGCCGCCGCGGGGAAACCTCGCTTCGCTCGTCCGTTCTTCGCGGACGGGGTTTGTGGACAGTCTGAAAAGAGCGCTTCGGCGCTCTTTTTCCATTCAGCGCTCAACCCGCCACCCACTCCCGCAGCGCCTGCCCGACCCTTGCCATCACCGGTTCCCAGCCGCCCCCTGCCGGCTGGCGGAACAGGCGCAGGGTCGGGTACCACGGCGTGTCCGTGCGTTCGGTCAGCCAGCGCCAGTCGGTGCGGTAGTCCGGCAACAGCAGCCAGCACGGTTTGCCCAGCGCGCCGGCCAGGTGGGCGACGGCGGTGTCGACGCTGATCACCAGGTCCAGCGCCGACACCACGGCTGCGGTTTCGGCAAAGTCCTGCAGCTCGCCGCCAAGCGGCAGCAGCGGCAGCGGGGCGCCGGCGATCTCGTCTTCGCCACGGCCTTTCTGCAGGCTGACAAACTGGATGCCGGGCACAGAGGCCAGCGGCGCCAGCAGGGCGACGGACGGCAGCGAGCGGTCGGCGTCGTTCTCGAAGCCCGGGCTGCCTTTCCACACCAGACCGACGCGGCGTGCGGTGGTCGACAGCCGCCGTGACCAGACTTCGATGCCGGCCGGATCGGCAGCCAGATACGGAATGCGGGCCGGGATGCTGTCCAGGTCGGTCCGGCAATGCCGCGGCAGGCTGAGCGGCGGCGACCAGTAGTCCCAGCCGTTGCTCGGCAGCTCGCCGGTGATGGAAAACACCGCGTCGACGTCCTGCAGGCTGCGGAACAGGGTGGTCAGGCCGGGGTGGCAGATGATGGCGATGCGGCTGGCGCCCCGGGATTTCAGCACCGCGGCGTAGCGGCAGAGCTGGATCATGTCGCCGTGGCCGGCCTCGATGGTGATGACCAGTGACTTGCCGGTCAGTGCTTCGCCGCGCCAGCGCGGGAAGGTGAAATGCCGGTTCAGGTACTCGTACCAGTTGCGTGCCTCCAGACAGCGCCAGCCCTCGTCGAAGCGGCCCTGGCGCAGCAGGATGTAGCTGAGGTTGAAGCGCGCCTTGTCATAGCCGTCATCCAGTGCCAGTGCGATGCGATAGCACTGCTCGGCCTCGTCTTCCCGCTTCATGCAGGCCAGCAGCACGCCCAGATTCGACCATGCCGCCGGTTCGCCCGGTGCGATCTGCAGCGCCTGCCGGCCGATGGCTTCCGCCTCGGCAAAGCGCTTGCCGTCCAGCAGCAGGCTGCCCAGGTTCAGCGCGATCTGCAGGCAGTCGGGGCTGAGGGCGAGGGCGCGCCGGTAACGGGCTTCGGCCGCTGCCGCATCGCCGGCCCGCTCGTGCAGGTAGGCCAGGTTCGCATGCGCCTCGGCCAGCCCGGGGTCCTGCGCCAGCGCCAGCAGAAAGCTGCGCTCGGCCCCGGCATCGTCGCCTGCCTCCATCTGCTGGTTGCCGGTGTGGAACAGCGTTTCGGCCTGCTGGCGTGCGGTGGTCATGGCAAGGGGCGGGGATGGGAACGGCCCGTATCGTAGCAGGGTGGCGGGGGGCTGGCGGTTCTCCCGTTGCCGGTGGAATAAAAAAAGCAAACAAAAGATTGCTAAGTGAATAGTGGCTGCTATGAATATATGACAATTGATCTTTTCATCGTGTTTCATGCCGTGCACAGGTTGTTATCCTGCGACCGGTCAACCCTTGCCCCCGGAGAGCAGTGATGAGTATTCAGGCGAATGTGAACGTGAAATTCCAACTCGGGACGGACAGCTATGCGGTGGACCTGAAACTGCCGTCCAGCACGCCGACTGCCACCGCACCCTTCCTGTTCAATGTCGATTCGCTGAAACCGGATGGCACGGTGCTGGACAACCTGCTGGCGGTGGCCGTCGGCAGTTCGGCGGAAATCTATGTGGCGGTGGCGCCGCCGAAGTCGCTGCTGACCGAGGTGGCCGGCGATGTGGTGCAGCAACTGAACGTGGTGGTGTCGGAAGGCACGTACGATCCGAAGAGCCAGACTTTCAAGACCACACCCTGAGCGTCCGCTGCCGGTCCGGCGCCCGGACCGGGCCGCCCGGGCGTCTTGCCGGACGAGCGTCGGCGGTGGCCTCCGCTGCGACGGGGGCCGCCGGGACGGAATTCGAGCCGGCTGCCTGCCATTTACCGTGACTGCCCTCCCTATCCGATGCCATTTCGCAGATGAAATTCCAGATCGCGGCCAGATTCGACGGGTGCACCCTGTTCGATGGCAAGCTGAACAGCACGATGCAGTGCCGGCTGGACCTGGCGGGTGAGTATTACCTGATTTACATCGACATGCCGGCCACCCGGGACCGGGTCGATGGCGACAATCTGGACGTCTTCAAACTGCTGAATCAGGCGTTTGGCACCGGCTTGCCGGAGAACGCGCTGTATGTGCAGGATGCCGGCTTCTTCACCTTTTCTCACCGTGGCACAACGCCGGGTGACAAGACCCTGCTGGACGTCTTTCCGCAGAGCATGCTGCCGGCCAGCGTGGCTGCCGTGTCCGGCCCGGTGGTCGATACCAGCAGCTTCTGGCTGACGATCCGGCTCAAGGGCAATGACCTGTTCAACAGCCTGATCGAGGTCGGCTACCGGGAAGGCGACACGCCGCAGGCCGACATTTCGCTGTCCGGCACCCTGAGCCATACCCTGAGCGCCGGCGAGGCGCTGCGGCAGACGATCTATACCGCGATCCTGCCCGATATCCGGCTGCTGGGCCTGTTTGCGTTCCGGCAGCTGAAACTGCAGTACCGTTTCGCCACCGACGCCGAATATGCGATCAGCGGCAAGCTGGAACTGGCGCTGTTTGGGCAGGCCTATGGCTTCGACGGCATGGTGGTTTCCAACGCCAGGACACTGAAGGCCTGCCTGAGCGCGAGCGATCCCGGCCACGAGATCGACAAGCCGTTCTATGGCGCCATGCTCGGGGTCACATTCCGCAAGCTGATTTTCGGCGTGTTCTATACCTTCTCCGACAGCAAGGCCAGGCCGCCGGTGAAGGCGACCGGGTTGTACCGGGTCCAGGGCAGCATCGACTATGCCAACCTGAAGCTGAGCGGGCAGATCTATCTGCAGGACACCACGCCGCTGCTGGCGGCCGTCTCGGTCGACCAGGACCTGTCCATTCGCGACCTGTTTCATGCCTCGATCCCGCACTTTCACTGGCCGGACGATCTGATCGACATCACCTTTCTTGATGGCAGTTGTCTGTATTACCAGGACGAGAACAGCGGTCCGATGCCGCTCGACGTCAGCGGCTTCAACTGCCCGGCCGCGGGGCAGCTGCCGGTGGCCGTGCCGACGCAGAAGATCACCTATCTGCCCGGCTTCCATATCCATTCGGTGTTCGACATCACCCTGCTGTCCACGCTGCGGATCATCGGCGACGTGCGGATCGCCAGCAAGGGCGTCAGTGCGACGATACAGCTGGCCGATCCGATCCGGATCTACATCCTGCAGATAACCGGTGGCAAGCAAGGCGGCGGGCCGGTGTTCTCGTTCGATACCGTCGACGGCAGCGAAATGGGTTTTGGCTGCAGCCTGCTGTTCTTCCAGGAAGATTTCGGCATCGACGTCAAGGTCAGGGGGCGCAAGAGCCAGGGCAGCGAGCTGAAGATCGATGGCACGCTGTCGTCTGCGCAGACCTTTCCGCCGATGTTCACCACACCGCCGACACTGGGCTTTTCCTACAGCAGGAAGGATGGCTTCAAGGTCGACAACTGGCCGGCATTCGACTTTGTCAGCGAGGCGATCGACTTTATCGAAGAGATGAAGCAAATCGCCAACCGCAACCGTTCCGCCTGCGGGGCGCTGGCCGATTTCGTCAACAAGGAACTGCTGGCGTCGACCTTCAGGATCTCGCCGTCATTCTCGACCCGCAGCGACGGGCTGTATCTGGTGCTGAACGGCACGTATCGGCTGACCGCCGCCGGGGTCGAATTTGCCCACCTTGAATTTCCCGAAGCCGTGGCCTTTCCGCTGCCGGACTCGCTGTCGATGCAGGCGCTGCCGGCGGCCATCACCGATGCGCTGGCCGGCGCCGCCGAGTCATTCGTCACCGGGCTGATGAACAACAGCGAAGCGGTGGCCACCTTTCTGGCGCTGATGGCCGGCAAGCAGGCTGCGCAATATGCACTGAGTCTGGTGTGCAAGGGCCTGGCCGACGGGGCAGTCAGCGCGGCCACCGAGGCCGGCGCCACCGCGCTGGCAGCGGCGGGAGGCGTGATCTCGGCGCTGTCGATCGCTGCCGTTGGCGGCGCGGTATCCCACAGCACCAGCAAGTCGTGCTTTATCGCCGGCACCCTGGTGACGCTGGCCGATGGTGTCCAGTGCCCGATCGAATCGGTCTGCCCGGGCGATGTGCTGCTTGGCGCCGACGGTGCGCACAACCGGGTGCTGGGTCTCGACTCGCCACGGCTTGGCTCGCGCCATCTGTATGCGCTGAACCGGGGACGCCACTTCGTCACCGCCGAGCATCCGTTCATGACCCGTGCCGGCTGGTGCGCGCTCGATCCGCTGGCTACCCGGCGAGAAATCCCGGGTCTGGCCGTGGGGCTGCTGCAGGCAGGCGATCTGCTGTGCCGGCAGGACGGCAGCGTCACCGAACTGCGGACGCTGACGGCGACCCGGGCCGACGCCCGGCTGCAGCTGTACAACTTTGTGCTCGACGGCAATCACAGTTATTACGCCGACGGCTATCTGGTTCACAACAAGGACCCGCAGCCGCCGCCGACACCGGGCCAGAACCCGAAGCCGCCGGCAGGACTGAGCGCCAGTTACCTCAATGGCGTCGTGCAGGCGAGCTGGAGCAGTGCGCCGAATGCCAGTGGCTACCGGGTGCAGTGGCGGGACCCGGCCGGCAAGGTGCTGGGTGATGTGTCGCTGAGCTTCATGCAGACTTCGGCCTCGTTCCCGGTCGGGGCAGAGGCGGTGGCCGGCAACTACAGCATGGCAGTCATGGCCTGCCTCGGTGACTTCACCAGCGATGCCAGCCTGGTGTCGATGCCGAAGCTGCAGACCCCGTTGCTGCGCGCCGGTCTGGTCACGCCGACCGGTGGCACGATCGGACCGAACGTCACGCTGCTGCTGCAGTGGGATGACGTGGCCGGTGCCACCGACTATCTGCTCCGCCTGTCCCGCAACGGCGAGCGCCTGCCGCCGGAACCGGTCAAGGCACCGGCGCTGGCCCTGCCGTGGCGCTTCGATGCCGATCAGCCGGCCGGCGACTATGCGTTCTCGCTGGGCGCCAGTGCCGGTTCTGCCGCCATCCCCGGTGATGACAGCCCGGTCCAGATCTGGACCCGGCTCGGCACCCCCGGGCAAGTCCGGGCCAGCAGCAGCGGGACGACGGTCACCGCGCGCTGGACGGCCGTGGCCGGCGTACAGCGCTATCTGCTGACCCTGCTCGACCCTGTCGGCAAACCGGTTTGCCAGCAGGTCGACGCCAGCGGCACATCGCAGGCCGAGTTGCAGCTGCCGCCACCGGTCAGCTTCGGCACCTATACGCTGTTCGTTGCCTGCCTGCCGGACAGTGCCGCCAGCCGGCAAGTGCCGGGGATCTGGAGTGCAGCCGTACTGGTGACGGTACAGGCAACGCTGGCGCAACTGGCCGCCCAGTCCTTCAGTGAACACCTGGATGGCGCAGCCTGCGGACGGCGGCTGATTGCGGCTTATCCGGATACCGACAGCACGGCCATGGCCATCGCCATGCAGCAGGCCGGTTATCCGCCGGATGCAACCGGGCAGGGGCTGAAAGCCGCCTTTCCGTCGCTGTCCGCACCGGCACTGCTCGCCGCACTGGTGAGTGCCTATGGCAAGGCCTGACCCGTCCCCGACTCTTTTCCCTCCCACCAAGGAATCATCATGGCAAATCCCCTTGACCCGTCGCTGATCGCCGCCCTGCAGACCCAGAAGCAGCAGGGCGCCACACCACAGCAGGCCGTGCTCAACCTCGAACTGGCCTGCGCCGGCCATGCTGCCGGAGTGATCAATCCGCGCACGATTGGCGCGGAGGTACTGACCCTGGCCCTGCGCGAGGTCTATGGCGAGGAACTGACCGCCCTGGCCGCCGCCATCATCCTGCACAACCTCGGCTATCCGGTCGATGACATCGCCGTGGCGCTGAAGGTCAATTACTCCGGGCTGAGCGCGCTGGATCTCGGCGGCATCCTGCTGAATCCGAATGTCTATCCGCAGACCGGCCGTCCGGAACTGAGCCACGCCCTGACCGGCGCCGGCTTCTCGCCCGACGAGACCCTGCTGGCCGCGAATATCCTCTATCCGGTGCAGGTGACCGTGCTGGCGACCCAGCCATGGCAGAGCACCGGCGTGCAGGTCACCGGAACGCAGACGACCTCGATCAACTATGTCAGCGGCAACTGGTATGCCAGCCCGGGAACCGGCAATTGCACCGGTACCGGCGATCCGCGACTGATCGCCAAGCCCGGCTACACACTGCCCGGTGCGCCCGAGGGTGCGCTGGTCGGTCGCATCGGCGGCCGGGTATTCCTGGTCGGCAACGCGGCCAGTGCTCCGCAGGGCGCTGCCGGCCTGCTTGAACTGTGCATCAACGATGACCTCGATGGCCGCTATGGCATGGGCCTGAAGGACAACCGCGGCAGCCTGCTGATCAAGATCAGCACCAGCGCCTGATGCCGGAGACGGGACCGCCCGGTGCCATCGCCCCATGCCTCGGGGTGGGCACGGGCGGTCACCGTGACATTCCGGCTGCAGATCTGGCTCTGCCGTTCGGGGAGGACGTACCATGCGGGGAAATTGACCGGATCAGGAAAATGGCATCATGAAAAAAATGGCACTGATGGCTGCACTGCTCTGTAGCGGCTGGCTGTTGCAGGCCCAGGCCGCCGGGCCGGGCAAGGCGGGCAAGGCGGACAAGGCGCTGGCAGGGCACTACTACCTGCAGGGTGTGCGCGAGATGGGATCGGAACTGCTGCTGAAGGCCGATGGCCGTTTCGAGTGGGCCATCAGCTATGGCGCGATGGACCAGTACGCAAAAGGCAGCTGGCGGGTGAATGCGGGCAAGGTGGTTCTGCAGACCGCCAGCACCGACAAGGACCCGGTGTTCCGGCCGTTCCGCGATGAGGAAATGCGGGTACGCAAACCGGCAGAGGACGGCTACTGGGTCGCCATCGTCGGCATGCCGGGCGTCGGGCCGATGCGCGGGGTGGAAGTGACGTTCGAGAGTGCATCCGGCAAGACGGCGACCGCCGTCAGCGACCGCGCCGGCGATGCCATGGTGGAAATGCCGGCCAGTGAAACCTGGGCCCGCGCCGGCCTGCGCCGCGAGGGCAGCAAGGCACCGCTGCAGTGGTTCGACCTTGCCCCGGATCGTGCCGGGCAGCGCCTGAGCGCCTTTGCCGTGGACGATATCGACTATGTGCGCGAGCAGCCGTTCCAGCGCCTGACGCTGACGGTCAAGGGCGACAAACTGGTCATGGAAGAGGGCGGCGGCGGGCTGGTTTACCAGCGTCAGTGATCCGTCCGGTTTCTGCCAGGACTGCCCCCGCAGGCACAAATGGATTCCTGCGGGGGTTTTTATGTTTTTTGAATTAAATATTCGTATATAAAAGCTTTGCGCATAGCATTATCCCTTTGGCTTGCCCATTCATTTTATCCACGGTTACCATTTGTTTTTCCAAGCCAAATCCGGACCTCGCATGCTGAGACAGACACTCCTCGCTGCCGCACTGTTTGCGGCCCTGCCCGCCGCCCATGCCGCAGAAGTCAAAAAAACGGTCGGTGCCGTGCAGCTGATCGAAAACCGGCTGCTGGAGCGAGTGTCCGCCGATGGCAGTGTCCTGCTGGTCCGCAAGAGCGGCGCCGGGCTGGAAGAGGCCGATGGCGTCGTGCTCAACGAACTGCGGCTGCGCCTGTCGGAAACCGATCTCTGGAATCTGCAACCGGCACAGGGGCTGGCGCTGGATGGCGCAGCAGGCGAAACACCGGTGCCGCTGCCGGACGGTGCGTATTTCACGGCGACGACGACACGGATGTCGGCGGATGGCAAATTTGTCGCCTTTGGTGCCGGTGCCAATGGCAGCCTGGATGCCTGGCGCTGGCAGGCGGGGGGCGCCCTGCAGCGGCTGGTGCCGGAAGGCCGGGCATGGCGCTCCGGCGTGGCCGATATCAGCCGCGATGGTCGCACCGTGCTGGGCTGGCTGCTACCGGACCGGCAGTCGGTGCCGCGCACCTTTCTGTGGACCGAGGACGGTGGATTTTCACTGCTGCCGGACGACATGAACCTGCCGTTTGCCCTCAGTGCCGACGGCCAGCGCGTGTTCGGCACCCGTTTCCGGGGCAACTTCCGGCAACTGCTGCAGCGCGGTGCCCGGGAACTGTTCGAGCAGCAGATGCCGTTCGACAATACCGAGGGCGCCGGGGACTGGGACATCGTCGGTGTCAGCGCCGATGGCCAGCGTCTGGCCGGTCATGTCGAAATCAAGGGGACGTCGCGCTGGCAGGGATTCCTGTGGGATGAGCAGACCGGCTTCGTCGAACAGGCCGACCCGCCGATGCTGGAGCGGCAGCCCGGTGGCGAAAAGCCGGACTTCGACGACTTTGCCCGCCGTATCCGGGCAGCAAGCGGGATGACCGATGCCGACCGTTTCACCTTCCTGCAGACCGATGCGGTCAGCTGGCAGCCGGGCAAGGGGCTGGACATGATCGAGGCCGGCGGTGTGCCGGCCGGGATGTCGGCCCGGGGCGATACGCTGTTCGCGTACCAGACCGGTGGCTGGCCGCCCCGGCTGTGGCAGATCGACGCCGGCGGCAGGACGGACCTGGGCGGGAAACTGAATGTGCGGAACAGCTATCTGAGGCTGTTGTCAGTCTCCGACGACGGCAGCCGGGTCTGGCTGCGCGGTGATGACTATGAAGCCATGTCGTCCGGTACCTACTTCTTCCGCGACGGCAAACGGGTGCCGCTGGGCAAGGTCCAGGCGGCCATCTCGCCGGTCAGTGTCAGCACGGACGGGCGTACCCTGGCCGGCATCGGCGCCACTGAAACGAGGCCGCAGCGCTACCCGGCCATGGTCTGGTCCGAAGCGACTGGCCGCGACACGGCCTACCACTGCCCGGGCGACAGCATGGGCAGTGGAACGCTGGTGCTGTCCGGCGACGGCAAGGTGCTGGCCACCGGTCAGTCCGGTACCAAACGCAGCGTCATCTGCCTGCGCCGCATCGCGCCGTGAGGCGCTGGCTGACGGGCATGGCCCTGGCGCTGCTGGCGCCGGCCGTGCTGGCCGCCGCCGCCGCACCACAGCTTGTCGTCGACGGGCAGGTGCTGCTCGCACAGTCGGCCGATGGTCGCGTCAGGCTGGTCCATCGTGCCGGAGACCGGGCTGCGGTGAGTGTGCCGGCGCTGACGCGGGCCCTGGCGCCGTATCACCGGGCGGGGCGGGAACCGCTGGTCCGGGTGCCGGCGCTGGCCTGGGAGCAGGAGCGGCGCTTCACCCCGCTGGACGGTTTTGACTACCTGCTTGCCGGCAGTGCCCGCCTGTCGGCCGACGGCGGCACGCTGGCCGTTGGTGCCGGCCGGGAAGGCGCGCTGGACGCGTGGCTGATCCGCCGCGGGCAAGCGCCCGAACGCATGCTGCCGACCGCCATGGCGCGTTACTCGTCGGTGACCGATATCAGCGCCGATGGCCGGACCGTCGTCGGCTGGCTGCTTGACCGGCAGTCCGTCGCGAGGGGCTTTCTGTGGCGGGAGCGGCGCGGTGTGCGTCTGCTGCCCGGCCCCCTGCTGTTGCCGCTGGCGGTATCCGCCGATGGCACCGGGCTGCTGGCCAGCAGTGATCGGGAGGATCGCGACAGTCTGCGCCGCAAAGCGCTGTCGGCCGTGCTTGACCCCGATGCCGCGCTGCTGCCCGGCGACCCGGGGGTCAGTCTCTGGCGGATCGGCGAGTCGCCGACGCAGCTGGCGGCGGAAGGCCGGGCGCTGGCGTATGCCCGCCTGCAGGGAGCGGTGTTGTGGCGCACCCGCGAACCGGGCCGGCTGACGGTGCGGCTCGGGCATGAAAGTCAGACATTCGAGGCTGATGCGCTGGCCGCCGGCCAGGTGGACCGGGTGTCGGGCGGCACGATGGCAGCCAATGGCCGCGCCCTGCTGCTGCAGGGCCGTCAGCACAGTGTGCTGCTGACGCCGATGCAGAAACTGCCACTGCCAGCCGGACTGCAGGCCGACAGCGTGACTTTCTCCAGCGACGGTCGCCAGGTCGCCGCCCTGTTCCGGGCCAGTGATCGTCCCGGAGAGCGGGCCCTGCGCGCCTGGTGGCGGGACCTGACCCAGGGCGACAGCCGCCGCCTGCGCTGTGCCGGCGATCCGGCAGCCGGACGGCTGTTCCTGTCCGCCGATGGCTACCGTCTGACGCTGGCCGGTCAGGCGGGGGGCTATTGTGTTTTTGATCTTGCTCCGGAAGTTCAGCCATGACCCTGCGTCTCTTTCTGGCCCGTTCCTGGCCACTGTGGTTGCTGGCCGGCTGCGCCAGCATGTCCTCCGCGCCGCAGGCGCCGGCCGAGTTTTGCGCGCCGGCCAGACCGGAGCGTGCCGCCGTGCCGCCGCTGCCGCTGGTACTGACCGCGATGTCGGCCGACGGCAGCACGCTGGCCGGTTACGCGCGGGTGACGGACGGTCGCCGTGCATTCACCTGGTCCGACGGCGACGGCTGGCGCTGGCTGGATCGCCAGTATGGCCATGTGCTGGCCCTGTCGGCCGATGGCCGGGTGGCGGTCGGCGGCTACCGGCAGACTGCCGCCTGCGTCGGGCCTGCCATCTGGGTGGATGGCGTGCGCGTTGCGCTGGAACTGCCGGCCGGCACCTGCATGGGCGAGGCGGTGGCGGTGTCCGACGATGGCAGTGTAGTTGCCGGCAGTCTGGCACCGAATGACCAGTATCCGCGGGCCTTTGTCGCCCGGCGTACCGGGCGCGGCTACTCGCTCCGCCTGCTGTCGTCGCCACCGGGGTACGCCGCCGCCAGCGCGGTATCGGCCGACGGTCGCGTGGTGGCCGGGCAGGCGGCGGACAGCGGCGGCTGGCAGCAGGCTTTCGTGCTGCGCAACGGCACGCTGACCCTGCTGGGGCCGCGTGCGCGCTACGCCCGCGCCGAAGCGCTGTCGGCCGATGGCGGCCTGGTGGCCGGCCAGGGCCGCAGTGACGGCGATGGCAGCTACTTCAGCTTTGTCGCGCCGGCCGGTCGTGACATGCGTCGCAACGACTGGCTCGAGCCGCTGCGCGCGGCCGTGCCGGACCCGGAGGTCAAAATCGGCATGGAGGCCCTGTCGCGCGACGGCAGCCGCTATACCGTCAGCCTGAAGGACAGCACCGGTGCGCCGCGCAGTGTGGTGGTCTCGCCGGAGCTGACCGAGTGGGTGAACGGGCTGGACGACGGCAGCCGTGTCCGCCTGTATGCGCTGAGTGAGGATGGCCGCATCGGTGTCGGCGCCACCCTGCCTGACGGAGCGGCGGCATCCGACGCCACCCGGGCCGTGGTCTGGGCCAATCATGGCAGCCAGCCGCTGTCCGCCGTGTATGCCGTACCGGCCGACCAGCATCCGGCCAGCGCCCGCTACCTGTCGCGCCGGGGGGCGACCGTGGCCGGATGGCTGGCGGACGGCAGGATCTACCGGGCCAGCAATCTGCCGGGCTGCCCGGCGTGGCAGGTGCTGGGCGCGGCGTGGGCGGAGCAGTAAGCCCGCCCGCAACATCCGGTCAGAACACGGACAGCGACAAGGTACGCCCGAGGCTGACATCGACGTGGAACAGGCGGCCGTGCTGATCGATGACCTGCCACCAGTCATCCGCGACCCGGACCTGCAGGCCGCTGCCTGCCGGCCAGTGCAGTGCTGCTTTCAGGGCCCAGTCGCGCATGCCGACATGGAACAGGTCGACTGCACCATTCGGGCTGGTGCGGCAGGCCAGATACCAGCCGGCGCCGGTTTTCAGCATCAGGCCGCTGCCGTGGCCGGCCGGGCCGGGCAGGGTGACGGCGGCGCCGTCGTCCCCGCGACCGCCACGATGCAGAACGATCTGCCCGTCCCGGTCCTGCTCAGTGTGAAATATCACGCAGCCTTCGTCACGTTCCAGCAACAGGCCGTCGCCAGTGTGCTTTTCCTGCGGCCAGCGTGAGCTGAGCCGGCGTTCCGGCAGGTGGTAGCACCACAACTGTACTTCGTCCGGCCCGGTCTGGATCAGCAGTTGCTCCACGCTTGTCCCGGCGCAGAAGGCCGTGACCATGCCCGGCAGGTCCGCCACCTGCCACAGCACCGACTGCAGCGAGGTGGTGACATCGAGCACCTGCAGCCGCGAACCGCTGACCACGGTCCAGCCGATGCCGTCGAACTGCTCCGCCATATGGTCGAACTCGCCGCTGCCGAGACCCGTGGCTGTCCGGTTGAGCAGGTCGAGCCGGCTGACCCGCCACCTGGTACCGCGCTGCGCCAGCGCCAGCACGACCTGGCCGTTGTGCGCCGGCACCAGCCGTTCCGCCGGTTGCGGGAAGCGGTGGAGCGGGGTGCCGTGCCTGTCGACCAGCATGGCGCCAGCTTCGCCGAGGGCCAGCAGGAACGTGTCATCGTTCAGCGGCACGGCATCCTGCAGCGCACGCGCGCCGGCGGCCGGCGCCTGCCAGTCCAGCGGTGTCTGTTGCTGATTGAGGGGCAGCACGGCCGGAGGCGGGAAACGCAGATCGGGCAGGTCGGCCGCGAATACCGGGTCCGCTGCCAGCGTCACCAGCTTGCTCAGGGTACGACGGTCCAGCTTGCCATGTCCTGCCATGCGGTCGGCCAGCAGCCCGGGCAGGAGGGGACGCAGGATGGCTGCGACGCCGGGACCACGCGCGCCGAGCGTCAGGGCGCTGTCGGCGATGGCCGCGCGGGCCGGGTACTGTGCCGGATCATCGCGCAGGCCCAGCAGGAAGTCGTGGTAATGCACCATCGTGTCCGGCAACAGGATTGCCCGCCTCAGCAGCGCCCTGGCCTGCAACTGGCCCCCGGCCTGCTCGACGTTCTGCAGCCACTGTGCCGCCTGCGGCCGGAAATCGGGAAGCGGCCAGGCGGCATCGACCGCCTCCAGCCATGCGCCCTGGGCCGCCAGGGTCGCGGCCCATTCCTCGCGCAGACGTCGGGCGGCATCGGGCCATTTGTCTTCCAGCTGCAGGATGGCGGTGGAGAAGGCGTTGTCGCGCCGCGCCACGGCAACCGCATGTTTCCAGTCGCCGGCGAGGCAGTGCAGACGGACGATGGTGTCCGCCGCCATATCCCAGTACAGTGCCAGCGCGGCGGCCTGGGTGAAGCGCTGCTGCTTTTCCAGATAGTCGAGGGCTTCGGCATGGGACTGCAGCAGCTCGGCGAGCACGAAGACCGCCTCGTCGATACGGCCTTCGCGGTCCAGTTTTCCGAAGCTCCTCCGGTACAGGTCCATGAGGTACTGACGCAGCGGCGGGTCCAGATTCAGGCTGGCGCGGCCCGATGTGCCCGGTGCGCCGAGACGCAGATCCTTTCGCGCATGCGGCGTACTGAGTGACGGTGAGTCCGACCCGTCGCCACCGCCGAGCGGGATCGCATGGCGCAGTGCCTCGTCGAGCCGGCCGTTTTCAAACATTTCCAGCATCCGCCGCAGGTAGGCGGCCTGACGGTGGCCGAATGCCCGGGCCAGCGGCGTGGTCATGACCATGCGGGCCACCCAGTCCTGCCAGCGCTGCGGCAAGCGGGCGCGGAGCCGGCGGGCGGGCAGGCTGTCCACCAGCCGGGCGGCCAGCGGCCGGGCCCCGCCGGCCAGCCGGCGCGCGATCCAGTGATGCACGGCCCAGACCGTGATGGGTATCAGCCACCCGGGGCTGGACAGCGGCGGCAGCCTGTCGGTGATCAGCAGCCACCCCATCAACATGATGGTGAGCGCGACTTGCCATTTCCATGCTGCCGACCCGGTCGTGCCGTTCCGGGTATCAGGCCGGCTTTGCGGCGGTTGCCCGATGGCCTGGACAAAACGCTGCTGAGCCGCGTCCGCCGGGGCGACCGCCTCGCCGAGTACCTCGCGCACATCACCGGGAACGGCCGGGGTGGCGAGCACGGCTTCGCCGGGTTCGTCGCGGAAATCATCCGTGTCGAGCAGGGCATGGTCGTCGACCGACAGCCAGCCGGCCGGTTCCAGTGGCTCGGCCCCGGCAAAATGCAGGGCCAGCACGCGGCCGCCATCGACGATCCACAGATCGGCCTCGGGCAGCCGGGCCGCTTCGCCGGGGCGGATGCCGGCCGAACTCAGTGTCTGCCCGACCCGCACCAGCGGCCAGCCCAATTGGGCGGCGTCGGCGGGGAGCGGGAGGGCAAAGCGCAGCGCGTCGCCGGCGGCAAAGCGCCAGGCGGTGGCTCCGGGCTGCCAGGCCGCGACCAGTCGCGCCGCGCGCTGCGCGTCGTCGTACCAGTCGGCCGGGAACCACAACCCGTGCAGCGGCGGATTGCCATGCCATACCGGCTGGCACGGCAGCAGGCCGGGATCAATGGCTGGCATCTTCGCTGCTCCCTTCATGGATAAACAGCTTGAGGACCTGCTCTGCCAGCGAATAGACGATCAACTGTTGCTGCCCGGTCAGCAGCGCAACCTGTCCGCTGATCGGTGAGTAGCTGAGGCGCACGGCAGCGGCGGGCAGGGTGTACAGCGTCGTCAGGCCGTCCTGGTCCCACCGCGCGAGCCGTTCGTTTCCGGCGTCGATCAGCAGCAGGGCGCTGTCATCGCCAATGGTCCGGTCGAACATGCCGATCGCCCGCCAGCCGGGGGGCAAGGTCCATTCCAGAGACTGAAGCGGGCCGCCCGACTGCCACTGGAGCGGATAGACCCGCCACGTTTCTGCTTCCCCCGGGCGGCGGTCGCAGACGGCGGCCCCGCCGAACACTTCCGGTCGCGAGGCGATGCCGTTCAGCAGGACCGCAACGTCCTGGCCGACCGGTCCCAGTGTGACCTGGACATCGTCAGGATCGGTATCGTACTGCCGGATGTGCAGCCTGTCGGCTTCACGCCAGGCACAGGCGAGCCGGTGCTTGCCCACCGGCGTGATCGCCAGCACATTGCTGGCCAGGGTTTCCGGCACAGGCGGCTTGCCGCCGCTGGCCGGCTTCGCGCAGAGCAGGGCATTGTCCACCGTCAACAGCAGCAACTGCCGCTGCCGGCCGGCGGTGAGACAGGCCGCCGGCTGCAGCGCCGCGCTGCCGGCCGGTGCCGGCACCAGATCCGTCGGCAGCCTGATTCCCTCGGCTTGCCAGGCGAGGGTCTGCCCCGACTGCCTCAGTACCCCCAGTGCCGTCCTGCCATCGAGCAGGAGGGCCAGCGGCTGGGCGCCGTCAGGCCACAGCTGCCGGCGCGCCTTGCCCCGGGCATGGTTGGCGCCAGGAATGGGAAACACCATGACGCCGGGGGCGTCGAGCAGGCGCACGGCGACATGACGGCCTGCGGGCGACAGAATGGGCGGCTGTTTGATGCTGAGACGACCACTGTTTTTCTGATGGGCGTTGCTGGCGGCAGTTGGCGCAAACCGGCCTTTCAGTATGTCCTGCGCCAGCGGCTCCGGCGGCAACGGCAGTTGCAGCCTGCTCCGGCGGGTGCGCGTTTCCAGCAGGACGTCGAGGTCGCTGCCCTGCAGGGCCCGGGCGATGCCGAGGCGGTGGCTGGCCTGCGGCATTGCCCCGGCGGACGGGCTGCCGACCTGCCAGCATTCGGCCGGATTCAGCGCGGCATCGGCCAGTGACTGCTGCCACTGCTGCAGATGGGCCGGAGTCGGCAGGGTCCAGCCGCGCTGCTTGAGTAAATCGTGCAGATTGCGGACTTCCCGCGCTTCGTGCAGCGCCCCCGGCTGTTGCAGAACGCCCCAGCGCAGTGTGGCGCCGGCCTGTTCCGCACGGCGCGCCAGCAGGATCCATGCGGCGAGATGCGCCAGCCGCGGTGCGCCGAGCTGGTGCGGACCCGCGTCGAACAGCGCCAGGATCAGACGGTCGACCTGCCGGGATCTCGGCCGTGGCATCAGGAACAGGTGCTCACCCATGACCGCCCGGCGCAGGAACTCGTCCGGCGCGGCTTCGGCCAGCAGCCATTCGCTGGCGAGCAGCCGCGGATAGGGCCCGCGATGCCTCAGGTCATCCAGCCCGTCCGGCTCTGTCACGGAGGTGTCGTGCAGGCGGGACGCGGCGAGACCGGGCAGGGTGTCCAGCTGGCGAACCAGATCGCCGAGCGCGACGGCCACATCGGGCCTGAACCATTGCAGCCAGTGGTGCCAGGGTCGAAGCGCGGCGGGAAGGCTCCAGTCGCTCATGGGCGTCCCGGCCAGCGCCTGGCCAGCCGTTCCAGCAGACAGGGGGAAACTGCATGCTGCCGGTCCAGCGGCATGAACACTGCCGGCGTTCGCCACAGCAGCAGCGGCTGGCGATGGCAGCGCAGGTCTAGCGCCCGGGCGAGCAGATCATGGGCGACGTCGGGTTCGTCCTGCGTCGGCAGCCACAGTGCCGGTGCCTGCCTGCTGGGTGCCGCATAGGCAATACCATCGACCCATGGCAGGTCGGCCGCCGCACCGATCAGCACCAGCAGGTCAGAAGATGAACACATCTGCAACCGGGCACGGACGTTGGCAGGCAGGGACGCCAGCCGTGCCAGCAGCGCGGGCGCCGCGTCCCGTCCCGCCACGGCGGCAGCGGGTTCGGCGACAGTGACGGCGGGGCGCCAGTGCCAGGGCAGGGGGGAAACCAGCGTCATGCCGTTACGACAAGCCGGGCGGCCAGTTGCGTTCTGAGCCCGGCCAGGGCCTCGGGCAGTTGTTCGCGACTGAAATTGGCGTCGATCTCGCGCAACAGTGCCTCCAGCCGGGCGGGCGTCACCGTGGCGGACCGGGCCAGGCATTCCTGCGCTGCCGACTCGAGCCGCGCCGCACGGGACAACGGTTGCTGGACGGTGGCCTCACAGGCGCTGAACAGGGTAGCGTTGGCGGAGCACGCGATCTGCTCGCGCAGCACATCGCGTGCCTGCGCCTGCAGCGCTTCGGTCGGAATCACGCACAGCAGCGGCCAGATGTCGGCCTCCTGCGCCTGCAGGCGTCCGGCCAGCACGGTGGCCGCAGCGATCAGCCGCTGTGACCTGACGAGGCGGCGATCCGACAGCGGAATGCCGGCGGCCCGCAGCGAACGGATGGCATTGACCAGCGCCGGCATCGCCTCGCGCATGTCGACCCGGGCCACCTGTGCGCTCAGCAGATCCAGCTGGGCGAGACTGTTTCCGGCGGCCGGCGGCTGTTGCGCGACCTGCCAGCCGCCGGCCAGCAGGGCTTCCAGCTGGTGGTCAGCCACGGGCGACACGAAGGAGTGGACCAGGAAACGGTCAGCAAAGGCCGCCAGCGCCTCGTCTTCGGGCAGCGCATTGGCTGCCGCGACACAGATGCGCAATGGGCAGTGCAGGCGGGTATGGCCGCGCCGGAACTGGCGTTCGTTGAGCAGGCCGAGCAGCGTGTTCAGAATCGCCGTCGATCCGAGGAACACCTCGTCCAGAAAGGCGATGTCCGCTTCCGGCAGCATGTCGCTGACGTCGGTCTCGACCGTGCCGTCGCGCAGTTTCCTGAGATCCACCGCGCCGAACAGCTCCGACGGCTCGGTAAACCGGCCCAGCAGATACTCAAAGTAACGGCCGCCCAGCGAACGGGCGACGCGGCGTACCACGGCACTCTTGGCGGTGCCGGGCGGGCCGATAACCAGTAAATGCTCCTGGGCGACCGCTGCCAGCAGGATCAGTTCGGCCAGCTGTTCGCGCTCTACCAGCCCGGTGGTCGCCTGCCGGAGGTTTTCGCGCAGCTGCCCGGCGGCATGGTGCAGTTCGGCAATCATTGCTGGAGTGGCTTCCACCAGGGAAAGAAAAGGCCAGTTTGCCAGATTGGCGAAAATCATTCCAATAGCAACAATTTGTCATTATCAAAATGACATTGACGTTATCTGTTTTGAATCAGTGGCTTGTTTTTTGCACTCGTGCCGATTTCGCACCGCGGTGCCGCCAGATATTCTTCGGATTTTTTCAACGCGCTAGTATGGGGGCCCACCCCGGTCCGGAAAAAGGTATCCCGTTGCGCACTTCCATCCTGTCCCTGACTCCCGCCATCGCCCTGGCTGGTCTGCTGGCCGGCTGCGCCAGCTATTCCGAAACCCGCAGCGACACCTTCCCGTCACTGTGGCAGGTCGAGAACGGACAGTGGCAGCCGCTGGCGGACGGTGGTCTGCAGGGGGGCTGCGAGACGGGCAGCAGCGGCTGCCGGGGCGACTGGGCCAGCATCAATGGCCGGGTGCCGCTGCCGGCCAACTACCGGCTCGGTACCACGCTGACACTGCAGGATGGCGTGCTGGCCGAGCTGATGCTGGACCGCACCGCACAACGCTATACCCGCGTTTATCTGTACCGGATCGAGAACAAGCTGGCCATCGGCAACGGACGCTCGACTGCGGACAAGGCCTATGGCGGCAAGAACGTGGCCAAAGTGCCGTTCCAGGTGGAAACGAACCGCCCGTACCGGGTCGAGATCACCGTCTGCAACCGCAACCTGAGCGTCAGCATCGACGGCAAACGCTATCTGAGCGGTGAGCCGCACGACACGCGGCAGCGGGGCACGCTGGGACTGGCCGTCAATGGCCGCGCCCGGTTCGATGCGCTGCGGGTGACGGCGCTGAACCGGAACGAGTGCGCACCGGGCGACCGCTTCTCCCATCCGGAAGGCATGCCGATGCCGGCGCCGTTCTTCGTGTTTTCGGAGTAGGGACCTAGCCCGCTCGGCGTATTGTGCCGCGCCGCCGGGGTGGATAACGTGCCTTCATTACTCCCGACCCCGCGAACCTGCCATGCCTGAAGCGACCATCAACGATATCCGGATCGAAGCCGACACCCGGGCCGAACTGAACAATGCCGCCGTGCAGGAACTGCTGCGCCAGCGCGCACTGGCTGTCGGCCTGCTCGAAGACGGCGCCGACGACGACACCCGTGCTGCCGCACTGGAACAACTGCTGGAACAGGAAGTCAGCGTGCCGCAGGCCAGCGACAGCGAACTGGAACGCTATTACACCGCCCATGCCCGGCGCTACTGTGCCGGCGAACTGGTATTTGCCTCGCACATCCTGCTGCAGGTGACGTCCGGCGTGGACCTGCCGGCACTGCAGGCGCGGGCGGAAGCCATCCTGCGCAATGTGCGCGACCAGCCGGAGCGGTTCGACCAGCTGGCGCGCGAGAACTCCAACTGTCCGTCTTCCGAGCTTGGTGGCAGCCTCGGCCAGCTGCAACGCGGCGAAACCGTGCCGGAATTCGACGCCGCCCTGTTCTCCGACCAGTCCGTCGGCCTGTGGCCGCAACTGGTACGCACGCGCTTCGGCTTCCATATCCTGCGCATCGACCAGCGCGTTCCCGGCAAGCAGATGCCGTTCGACGTCGCGCGCGAACGCGTGGCCATGGACCTGCAGGGCCAGGCGCTGACCCGGGCGCTGGAACAGTATGTCCGGATCCTGGCCGGGCAGGCGAAGGTGGAGGGGGTGGATCTGGGGGCGGTGGGGGTGCCGTTGGTGAATTGAGGGGGCGCAGGTTGTATCAATAAATAATGACGTTGGGTTTTTTTCTTTGTGAATATGCTATAAGGGGCAGCTACGATATTCACAGACTGCGGACGGGTCGATAGCCGACCCGGGCGGTGCGCAGCGAAAAGACATGACAGTACAATCCATCGCGTATGCCGATTACTGGCGGACATCTCTGGCGGACTCGGACCTTGGGCGTGGGGCATTCAGGAGCGGCGAGACTGAGGATCAGCTGTGGCTGACCCCGGATGCACTCGCCAGCGGCCGGGTCGGCAGTGACATTGTCGACGCATGCTTTGCCGGGGAGCCTGAGCCGCACCCGTTTGTCAGCGTGATGATCCGCCCGCAGGTTTATATGGCGCGAATGTCGCATGGCAAACGTCATGCCGGCATGCCGGATATTGTGACACCAGTGGTTGGCGTGGCTCTACTGGCACGCGATGGCCGCCTGTTTCCGTTAGCGGATACTGTCATGCCGCGCGATATTCTGGAGCCGTTGGAGCAAGGAGCATTCTCCGTCGGCACTGTGAATGATCTGGACGATTTCCTGAGCAGAAGCCCGATTCCCGGCGTGGATTCGTGCCGTGACGAACAGATGACGGAAGATGCTTTCGGTGAGCGTCACCAGGCCGGGTGGGCGCGTTATCTGGCGGGTTGCAGGCAATTGCTGGCGCAGGTGACGGGAGAGCGCTCTGCGCTCGACGAAAGTTTTATCCTGGCTGACCACGGTTTCCTGCGCAAGAAGGATGTCATCACAGGGGCGAGCAAGCATATTCTCGGCCTGTATGACCATCTGCGGCAGTGCACACCCGATGCACCGTTGTTCGAGCGTTATTCCGATGAGCGCTTGAGTCCTCCTGACGTCTGCCTGCCGCCCAATGCCTGTTTCTCTGCACGGTTGGGGCACGCCAGCGATCTCTATCCGTTGGCCGATGCCCAACGCGATGCCCTATCGCATCTACTGCTCGCTGAGCATGGTGAAATACTGGCTGTCAATGGCCCGCCGGGGACCGGGAAGACGACCCTGTTGCTGACCGTTGTCGCCACGCAGTGGGCCAGGGCAGCCCTGGATGGGGGAGAGCCGCCATTGATTCTGGCGGCGTCTACCAACAATCAGGCGGTAACTAACATCATTGACGCGTTCGGCAAGGACTTTGCCCATGGCAGTGGCCCGTTTGCTGGCCGCTGGTTGCCCGACGTTCACAGTTTTGCGGCCTATTTCCCAGCTAAAGGTAAGGAAGCCAAGCTGGCCGAACGCTACCAGACCCGTCGTTTTTTCGAGAGCATCGAATCAGAAGCCCAAGTTCAGGACGCCAAGCTGGCCTATCTGGCTGCGGCACGCCAAGCGTTGCCCGGTGCGGACGACAGCTTGACCGTTTTGTCTGCTACACAGCAGCTGCGACAGGCTATTGCGACCGAGGCGGCGAAGCTCGACGATCTGGAGCAGACCTGGCAACGACTGGCTGCGGCACGGGACACGGTCCGAAAGGAATTGGGCGAGAACCCGGATGCCGCCATGGCCGAACGGCGCAGGCAAGGGGAGAGTCTCGACGCCAGTTTGCTCGACCTATGTTCGTTGTTGGAACAATGGGATGGTTATCTGGCCAAAGAACCCCTGCTGTATGCGCCGTTTTCCTGGTTGGCGCCGGTGGCCAGAAAGCGCATGCAGCTAGCCCGCCAGTTTCTCGACCCTATCTGGCCATCGTGGCTTGAAACTTGTGCTTGGGAGCGAATCGAGCAAATCGGAGCCTGGCTGATCGCCGTTGTCGAGCATACGGATCAACAACATGATGAGCAGCATCGCCGCATCCGGTACGGAGAAGCCCTGATCCGGACCGAGGCCGATGCACTGGCCGGCTGGCGGACGGCATTGATTCCGTTGGGAATGGAAGATGACGCCGGGCGCTGGTCTCTGGCCGATTGCGATCCTATCGCGGATACCCGCATTCGTTTCCCAGTCTTTCAACTGACGACGCATTATTGGGAAGGCCGCTGGTTGCTGGATATGCAAGACCTGGCGCCTGACCTGGAGGCGGAAAAGCGCAAGACCGGTCGGGTAGCGGCCGAGAAACGTTGGCGCCGGCGTATGAAGTTGACGCCCTGCGTGGTGTCGACCTTTTTTATGCTGCCATCCGAAATGAAAGTGTCCCGCCGTGATGGACAACGGTTTGTCGACGATTACCTTTACGACTTTGCCGATCTGCTGATTGTCGACGAGGCCGGGCAGGTACTGCCCGAAGTTGCTGGCGCCTCATTTTCGCTGGCTAAGACCGCTCTGGTTATCGGCGATACCGCCCAGATCGAACCCATCTGGAGCGTTCCGGCCCGTGTGGATATCGGCAATTTATTTAGTGCCGGCATCCTGCCTGGTCGTGACGACGACGACGGCTACGAGCGTGTGTCCATGAGTGGCAAGACCGCTGCGTCCGGTAGCGTAATGCGGATCGCCCAGTATGCCTGTCGCTACCACTACGATCAGGACTTGGCACGCGGGTTGTACCTGTACGAGCATCGGCGCTGTTTTGATGAAATCATTAGCTACTGCAACACACTATGTTATCGCGGCAAACTGATCGCCAGGCGTGGCCTGCATCCTCGCGACGACCTGCACTTGCCGGCATTGGGCTATCTGCATGTCGACGGTTTATGCCTGCGCCAGCATGGTGCTAGCTGGGAAAACTTGCTGGAAGCTCAGACAATTGCCGCCTGGATCGCGGCAAACAGGGCCGCGCTGGAACAACAGTACGATAAACCGCTGGCACAGATTGTTGCCGTGGTGACGCCGTTCTCCGGGCAAGTCAGCGCGCTGTCGGCTGCATGCAAAGAGCAGGGCATCTCGGTGGGCGCGAGTAGCAGCGACATCACTATCGGCACCGTACATTCGCTGCAGGGGGCAGAACGACCTGTGGTGATCTTCTCCCCGGTGTATTCCAAACATGCTGATGGCAGTTTTATCGACAGACGCCCCAGCATGCTGAATGTAGCGGTTTCCAGAGCAAAAGATAGCTTTCTGGTGTTTGGCGATATGGATACCTTCGCTCAGAAGTCGGGAACGACACCACGTGGCCTGCTCGGGCAATTCCTGTTCCGCGAGATAGACAATGCGCTGAGTTTCGACTATCAGCCGCGTCCAGACCTGATTAGCCCGCAAATCCACCTCCGCCCGCTGCGAGATGCACAGGAGCACGATGCTTTTCTGCTCGATACGCTGGCCAGCGCCCAGCGCGAGGTACATGTCGTGTCCCCGTGGATCAAGCTGGAGCGTATTGAACAAACTGGTGCCCTTGCCGCGATGAATGACGCGGTTAGCCGAGGCGTCCAGGTCCATGTGTATACCGACCTGAAATGCAATGTTGACAAAGGCAACCCGCAGTGGAACAAGCACCAGGCGCTGCGTACGGTGGTCTCCGCCCTGAGTGGCAAGGGCATCAGCATGCACATCGTCCACAAGGTGCACAGCAAGATCGTGATCGGCGACGACAGCCTGTATTGCGTCGGCTCGTTCAACTGGTTCAGCGCTAGCCGAGATGAAAAGTATGCACGGCACGAAACCTCGCTGGCCTACTGCGGTGCTGACCTCTGCCACGAAATCACGGTGATGAAAGAAAGCCTGCAACGTCGCACGCTGGTGTATCAGTTCGATGAAGAAGTGTGCGAGGTGGGGTGAGGCTTGGTTTTCAAGGCAGATAGCGCTGGATAGGTAGCAGGTGGAAACCTATTCAGCACCTAGATACGTTGCTGGGCGGATAGAGCGTTGCTTCGCTTGTCATGTACATTGAGTTTGTTTGGCGATATTATATTGTCAGTTAAATTGTTGAGTGAGTTTTTGTTTCTGATATTGAGCAGGTTTTGAATTTTATATCCTGTATGTAAAACATGATGTAAAACATGGATTATGAAGAAAATTGTTTGGGTTTGTAGTGCTTTTTTGCTTGGTTTCTCAATGTTGTCCAATGCCGAAGATGTCAATGAATTTAGCGACTGCGATAGCTATGGATTTTTTGTGGCAAGTAATTGGCATAAATCCATTGTCTGCGAAAAGCTTCATCCGGAAATGAAGGCGGGCATGGAAAAAACGCGGCTGAATCTTGCTACAGCCTACCCAGGTTTTGTGCTGGCTATTGCAACTGCATTTTGGGCGGATTCAGCAGAGGCTATAGGGAGTTCAACTCTATATGAAAATATAGCGGAAGACCCCATTTTCGATAAAAGGCCTTGCAACGACGTCGCAGATTCTCTCGAGATGTCGTTAACGAAAGAAGATGCAAAATCGATGCTTGCTTGCTGGAAATAAAGACTTCCATTTCAGTAGATATGTGATCGAAGCATAGTTGTAGTAAAACGTTAAAGGGTGGGGTATGCCAAAAATAGCGCAGGGCGGTTGTGAGCTTGACGATGCCGGGCGCAAGTTGCTTGCGCTACTCGTTGCCTTACTCTCCGCCGTAAAGCCTGGCGATAAAAAAACTTATATCAGCTATAAGCTAGTACACGATCAGCTTGGATTGCCGTCACTCGGGATTTCCTGTGAGGAGAGTTTGAGGAGACAGGGGCTCACTGCGCTGACAACTTGGACGCATGATGCCGGTGTGCCTGCAATTACGGGAGTGATCATCGACACTAGCGCTATGGCGCCTGAAGAAGACTATTTTAGATTGTCTGGCCGGTCAGCTAATGATTTTTCTTGGTGGACGTCCGAAATTGAGAAGTCGAAAGCTTTTGATTGGTCGGATTATTTATTGCCCAATTTAGAGATTGAACCCCACACGCTCTCTTCGCCTACTCTTGCAACTGCAGTGGAAGAAGCCAACGGCGCGGCGTGGACGGTGGATGAGTTGCGCTCGGCTGTCGAGGCCTATCTAGATATGATGACCCGTGACCGAGCGGGTAAGCCGTATGTTAAAAAACAGTACTACGAAAAACTTGCAGGGAAATTTAATAGAACGGCAAAGGCATTCGAGTATCGGATGCAAAATATTTCCTATGTGCTTTCGCTGATGGGACGGGACTGGCTCCGTGGTCTAAAGCCAGCAAAAAATGTCGGTGCGCAAGTGGCTGGACAAATCGAGCAACTACTTGCGGAAGCCGAAGGGCGGCAGGTAGCACCCATCGTTGCGTTTGAGATTGCTGTTCGGGATGAGGTGAAAAAGAAGCAACTTCCTGTGCCGACAGGCAGTGATAGCCCCCAACCGTTCACCTCTGCAAGTACTCAATATGCTCGTGATCCAGAAATCAAAGCATGGATTTTGCAGCAGGCCGGTGGTGTTTGCGAGTGCTGTAAAAAATCAGCTCCTTTTAAGGCTGCAGATGGCATGCCTTATCTTGAGGTGCACCACGTCAGAAGATTGGCCGATCAAGGCTCAGATCAAGTATCGAATGCGGTAGCCGTCTGCCCAAACTGCCACCGTGAACTTCATTATGGCGCATATTCAAAACAGTTAGTCGAACAGCTGTATTTATCCGTTGAGCGCTTGGTGTGTGAGTAGTGCCGTCATTCTGTCCCTCGCACCCGGCGATACCCGTCCCGCAGCTCTTCAGCACTCAGCAAATACGCCGGATTGTCAGTAAGACGCTTTACCGCGAGGTCGATGAACGCCCGGGCTCGTACCGGCTGGGACGTCCTGCTGCCAAAGTACACGGAATAGTTCCCGAACTCGGGTATGTGATCCAGTAGAACGGGAACCAGCCGTCCTGAACGAATGTAGGGGGCGGCGGTGACGCCTGCCAATTGTCCCAGTACGCTGCCGGACAGCACGGCCTGCAGCTCGAACATCTCGTCATTGCTGCAGATTGCGGGAACGACCGGCTGGTCGACGATCTGTTCGCCAAGCCTCACATGCCACGGCGTGACTTTGCCCGTTCCGGGATTACGGAAAGCACTGCAACGGTGAGAGGCGAGCGCGGCCAGTGAGCCCGGCGCCCCATAACGCTGGAAGTAGGCCGGCGCGCCGCAAACAATCAATTGCAGCGGGAACAGCTTGCGCGCGATGACGCCCTCGTGTGGCGACGGTCCAAGCCGGAAGCCGACGTCCACCCGGTTTTCAACCCAGTTGCCAACTCCGTCATCCAGAAGCACGTCTGGCTGAATGTCCGGGTACAACGCGCAGAACTCTTCCACTAGATGCCAAAGGATGGGCTGGAATGTCGTGCGGGGGCCGGCGATGCGCAGTGGCCCGGCAAACTCCTCTTTGGCCGTCCGGGCATGCGCCAGTGCGCGTTGTATGCCCAGCAGTGCCGGCTGGACATCTTCAAGCAGGCGCTGACCAGCATCCGTGAGGGACATGACCCTCGTAGTACGGTGAAACAGCCGCGCATTCAGATGCGCTTCCAGCTGTGCCAGCGCCTTGCTGGCTGCCTGAGGGCTGATGTCGAGAGCCTGCGCCGCTTTGCGCAGGCTGCCCAGTTCTGCCGCCTTGATGAAGGTGGACAAGGATCGAAGCTCGTTGATGGCCATTCGAAGGCGCCTCCTTTTCGTTATTGTCCCTAATTTGATGTTAATAAAACAATCTTTTTGCAGCTATTTAAATGCGAGTATCGGGCCTAGAGTTCAAGCCAGCAAACCTTCGAGGACTCGCCATGCAACACGTGACACTGAACAACGGCGTAGAAATGCCCATCCTGGGCTTCGGCGTCTTTCAAATTCCTGATGCGAAGGAATGCGAACGCAGCGTGATTGATGCCATCGAGAGTGGCTACCGGCTGATTGATACTGCAGCCTCGTATATGAACGAAGAGGCTGTTGGCAAGGGGCTCAAGGCCAGTGGCGTCGCTCGCGACCAGCTCTTCGTAACGACCAAGCTGTGGGTGCAGGAAGCCGGGTATGAGCACACCCGCGAGGCGATCGACAAGTCGCTACGACGCCTGCAGCTCGACTATCTGGACCTGTATCTGATTCACCAGCTGTTTGGTGACGTGCACGGTTCCTGGCGAGCGATGGAAGAGGCTTGCCGTGCCGGCAAGCTGCGCGCCATTGGCGTCAGCAATTTTCATCCTGACCGGCTCATGGATATCAAGGCATTCAACGAGATGGCGCCGGCTGTGAACCAGATCGAGGTGAATCCCTTTTTGCAGCAACGGGAGAGCGCTCCCTTCATGCAGGAAATCGGTGTGCAGGCCGAAGCCTGGGCGCCATTTGCAGAGGGCCGCAACAACCTGTTCCAGAACGAGTTGCTTATCGGTATCGGCAGGCGCTACGGCAAGTCCGTGGGCCAGGTTGTGCTGCGCTGGCTGACGCAGCGAGGCATCGTCGCGCTGGCCAAGTCGGTGCGCAAGGAGCGCATGGCCGAAAACCTCGCCGTTCTGGATTTCGAACTGGCTGATGCAGACATGGCCCTCATCGCCACGCTGGATACCAACACAAGCAGTTTCTTCTCGCATCGCGACCCGGCCATCGTCAAGTGGATGGCCGAGCGCAGACTCGATATCTGAAGCAAATGGCCATGACCGTACCCAAAGCTCCGGACCTACGTCGGCGTGACATCTTGTGCCCAAAGGAGGCCCGTTCATGAAAGCGCTGATTATGCTTGCCCTGACGTGTGCCGCCGGCGCCAATACGCAGCTACCCGCCCGGGCAGCGCCCTTGCCGGTCGTTGAAGTGCGTTCCGCTGAGACTGCACCCGTGTCCATCGGATCGACGGAGACATTTACCGGGACTGTTCGCATTTCCACGCCATTCCAGGCTCTCCCGCCCGGTCACGCAGGGGGGGCTTCCGTGAGCTTTGAAGCACAAGCCCGGACCGCATGGCACAGCCACCCTCTCGGGCAGATTCTCGTCGTTACCTCCGGGATTGGCCTGGTGCAGCAAGACGGCCAGCCTGCACAGATCCTCCGGCCCGGCGATGTCGTTACCATTCCTGCAAATGTGCGCCATTGGCATGGCGCAGGACCTGGCGGAGCGATGACGCATATTGCAATCGCCGAGAAAGAAAATGGCAGCGCCGTCACCTGGCAAGACAAGGTAAGTGATCAGGACTATCTGGCTGCAGTGAAGAGCACGGGATTAGGGTCGGCCCCGGTGGGCAGCCCGAGCCGTGCCCGGCAGTTGATGGGGGATGTCGCCCCCAAACTTGCCGAACTTACGGATCAGGTTCTGTTTGGCGAGATATGGGAGCGACCCGGCCTGGGCAAGCGGGACCGCAGTCTTGCCACCGTCAGTGCCCTGATTGCCATGAACCGGCCGGAGCAACTGCGCTCGCACCTCGTCCTTGGCCTTCAGAACGGCCTGACGCAGTTGGAGCTGTCCGAGCTCATCACCCATCTGGCCTTCTATACGGGCTGGCCAAATGCCGTGTCGGCAACGGGGGTTGCCAGGGATGTTTTTCAGCGCAAACCCGCGCCCTGATCCCGCTGCCGGCCCCCGGGATCCCGCCCATTCGAGACTCTTATGAATTTGAAAATCTTCAACGCATTCTGCGTGGCTGGCGCGATCAGCCTTTTATCGGGAGCAAGCATGGCTGCAGACTACAGGCAGAATCCCTTCTCGCTGGCCTACGACGGCGCCATTACCGGGAACGTCAGGGGAGCCATCAATATCACGCCGGTGACATACCGGCTCAACGGCCTGGATATCGTCGCCAATGTTTACACGCCCGCCCATTTCGATGCGAAACGAAAGTACCCCGCGGTTGTGGTCGCGCATCCGAATGGTGGCGTCAAGGAGCAGGTGGCTGGTCTGTACGCGCAACGGCTTGCCGAGCAGGGTTATATCACCATCGTTGCCGACGCCGCCTATCAAGGCGGCAGTGGCGGCATGCCGCGTCACGTCGACAAGCCGGCGAATCGCGTGGAAGACATCCATGGGATGGCGGACTTTATTTCCGGTTTCCAGGGCGTCGATCCGGCGCGACTCGGGCTGCTCGGTATCTGCGGTGGAGGCGGCTACGCTTTGGCCGCGGCAGAATCCGATAAGAGATTCAAAGCGGTTGCGACGTTGAGCATGTTCAACTCGGGGCGGGTTCGCCGTAATGGTTATGCGGATTCGCAACTGGACACCATCCAGTCACGGCTGCAGCAGGCTTCGGCAGCCCGGGCCCAGGAGGCAGTGGGAGGGGACGTCCTTTATTCCGGGGATGCAAACCTGACCGACGAACAGATTGCCAGCTTGCCGTTCGATCTGTATCGGCAGGGTTACGAGTACTACGGGAAGACACACGCGCACCCCAACTCGACCTTCAAGTACACCACGAGCAGCCTGCTGGACCTGATGCGCTGGGATGCAACCGACAATATCGAACTCATTGCCCAGCCTCTGCTGATGATGGCCGGCAGCCGGGCCGACTCGCTCTATATGAGCAAGGAAGCGTTCACGAAGGCAGTGAATGCAAAGGACAAGGAGTTGTTCCTGATCGAGGGAGCGACCCATATCGAGACGTACTGGAAGCCGCTGTATGTGGGCCTGGCCGTAAACAAGCTGAAAGACTTCTTTGGCCGGACGCTTTATGGATGACTGGTGGATGGTCGGGCAGGGCGTTATCTGCTGCTCGACACCCCTGTGAGACTCATCTTCTTCCCGTTGTAGAAGGTGGCCTCGGAGATGCCCATCTTGTGGCAGACCTCCGCGACCGTGGTGCCCGACTCCGCCTGGCGCAGCGCGAAGGCAATCTGCTCTTCCGTGAACTTCGATTTTTTCATGACAAATCTCCTGCCCGGATGGGCTCAAATTTGCCAGAAATCTCTACTTCTCACCGCTACGGTTTTTCGGGAGGAGGTCATTGGAGCGCGTAGGGGCGTGTTACCATCTGCGCCGCGCCGTTTTTATTGCTTTGCAGCATGCGGCGGCGCCACGCTGCCGAGGCAGCACCCTTGTCCTGATGCGGCCAACGTTGGCCGCATTGCCTGTCGTCTTCCCGCCTTGTCGCCGGTCGCGGCGTAACCTGTTTCCTGCCGCCGCACGGCGCTTCCCATGATCATTCTGAAAAACGTGGCCTTGCGCCGCGGTACCAAAGTCCTGCTCGACAACGCGTCGGTGACGCTCAATCCTGGCGAGAAAGTCGGCCTGGTCGGCCGCAACGGCGCCGGCAAATCCTCGCTGTTCGCGGTGCTGAACGGCTCGCTGCACGAAGACGGCGGCGATGTGTCGATCCCGTCGCAGTGGCGCATGTCGCAGGTGGCGCAGGACATGCCGGAAACGGTGCAGACGGCGACCGAGTTCGTGGTCGAAGGCGATGCCATCCTGCTCGCCGCGCAGCGGGAGGTGACCGAGGCCGAGGCCGGCGAAGACTATATGCGCATGGCGCACGCCTATACCGCGCTCAACGATGCCGGCGCCCACGACGCGCCGGCCCGGGCGCAGGCACTGATTCTCGGCTTGGGTTTCAGTGTCGCCGAGTTGCAGCAGCCAGTGAACAGCTTCTCCGGCGGCTGGCGCATGCGGCTGCAACTGGCGCGCGCGCTGATGTGTCCGTCCGATCTGCTGCTGCTGGACGAGCCGACCAACCACCTGGATCTGGATGCGCTGGTGTGGCTGGAGGCGTGGCTGAAGCAGTACGCCGGTACCATGGTGGTGATCAGCCATGACCGCGAATTCCTCGATGCCGTCACCACGGTGACGCTGCACGTCGACAACGCCAAGCTGGTGCGCTACGGCGGCAATTACAGCAAGTTCGAGTACATGCGTGCCGAACAGCTGACCCTGCAGCAGGCGGCGCAGGCCAAGCAGCAGGAAAAGATGGCGCACCTGCAGAAGTTCATCGACCGCTTCAAGGCCAAGGCCAGCAAGGCCAAGCAGGCGCAGAGCCGCGTCAAGGCGCTGGAGCGGATGGAGAAGATCGCGCCGGTGCTGGCCGACGCCGACTTCCAGTTCGAATTCAAGGAGCCGATGAGCCTGCCGAACTCGATGCTGTCGATGACCGGCGCGGCGTTCGGCTATCCGGCAATGGATGGCGCGCCGGCAGACACACCGCCGACGGTGATCGTGCGCAACGTCAACCGCACCGTGCTGGCCGGCCAGCGCATCGGCATTCTCGGCGCCAACGGCCAGGGCAAGTCGACGCTGGTGAAAACCGTGGCCGAGGCGCTGCAGGCGGTCGGTGGCGAGATCATCCGCGGCAAGGGGCTAAACATCGGCTACTTCTCGCAACAGGAACTGGACGTGCTGCGGCCGGAGGACGATCCGCTGCAGCACATGTTCCGCCTGGCGCGCGACACCCCGGCGGCGATGCGGCCGTCGGCCAATGACTGCCGCGAGCAGGGGCTGCGCAATTTCCTCGGCACCTTCAACTTCAGCGGCGACATGGTGAAGCAGGCGGTCGGCAGCATGAGCGGCGGCGAGAAGGCGCGGCTGGTGCTGTGCATGATCGTGTGGCAGCGGCCGAACCTGCTGCTGCTGGATGAACCGACCAACCATCTGGACCTCACCACCCGCGAGGCGCTGAGCGTGGCGCTGAACGAGTTCGAAGGCTCGGTGATGCTGGTCAGCCACGACCGGGCGTTGCTGCGCGCGGTGTGTGACGAATTCTGGATGGTGTCGCGTGGCGGGGTCAGCGATTTCGCGGGCGATCTGGACGATTACCAGGTCTACCTGCTGGAAGAGGCCAAGCGCCGGCGAGAAGAGGCGGCCGGCAAGCGCTGAGCCGGCCCGTCTGCGCGTTACCTCCTTGCGGCCAATCATGGGGCAGGATTACCTGCAGGAGCCGGGGCAGTCCACTTCCAATAGGTAAGCGGCCATTTTTCATCGAGCCGTCGAACGTCAGTTTTGGCCGAGAAGCGAGCGCATGCCAATGTTCAAGCAAGAGGTTACTTCCGATTACTGATACTGCCGATCGCAACATGGAAAGGGCCCTGTAACGACAGGGCCCTTTCTTCTCGCAAAGCAAGATTTCATGCTTTGGTTATCGGAAATTTCAACTTTTGACTACAAAATTTCAACCTTTCCGATTTCTGACAACCCCCCTCAATCCCAATTCAAAGCCCCGCCCGTCTGATACTCCGTCACCCGGGTCTCGAAGAAGTTCTTTTCCTTCTTCAGGTCGATCATCTCGCTCATCCATGGGAACGGGTTGCTGGCGCCGGGGAACAGTTCGGTCAGGCCGATCTGCTGCATGCGGCGGTTGCAGATAAAGCGCAGGTATTCCTTGAACTGCGGGGCGTTCAGGCCGAGCACGCCGCGCGGCATGGTGTCTTCGGCGTATGCGTATTCGAGGTCGACCGCCTTGCGGAACAGCTCATCCAGGCTGGCCTTGAAGCTGTCGGTCCACAGTTCCGGGTTTTCCAGCTTGATGGTGTTGATCAGGTCGATGCCGAAATTGCAGTGCATCGACTCGTCGCGCAGGATGTACTGGTACTGCTCGGCGGCGCCGGTCATCTTGTTCTGGCGGCCGAGGGCGAGGATCTGCACGAAGCCGACGTAGAAGAACAGGCCTTCCATGATGCAGGCAAACACGATCAGCGACTTCAGCAGTTGCTGGTCGGTTTCCAGCGTGCCGGTCTTGAAGGCCGGGTTGCACAGCGCGTCGATAAACGGGATCAGGAACTCGTCCTTGTCGCGGATCGAGGCGATCTCGTTGTAGGCGTTGAAGATTTCGCCTTCGTCCAGGCCGAGGCTTTCGACGATGTACTGGTAGGCGTGGGTGTGGATGGCCTCGTCGAAGGCCTGGCGCAGCAGGAACTGGCGGCATTCCGGCGACGTGATCTGGCGGTAGGTGCCGAGCACGATATTGTTGGCAGCCAGGCTGTCGGCAGTGACGAAGAAGCCGAGGTTGCGCTTGACGATGCGCATTTCGTCTTCGCTCAGCTGGCCGGTCTTCCACTGCTCGATGTCGCGCTGCATGTTCACTTCCTGCGGCATCCAGTGGTTTGCGCACTGGGCCAGGTACTTCTCCCATGCCCACTTGTGTTTGAACGGCACCAGCTGGTTCACGTCGGTCTTGCCGTTGATGATGCGCTTGTCGACCGCGTTGACGCGGTTCGGCATGGCGGTGGCAGTCGGATTGGCCGGTACGGCCGGCGCGGCGATGTCGTTGTCTTCAAATGTCAGCATGTCGGTTCCTGTCGGGTACGTCGATTATTGGGTAAGGGGGGAGAGCAGCCGCACGTCGATCGGCGAGAGGTCCTCCACGTGCCAGACGCGGCGGATATGGCCGAAGTCGCGCGGGCGGCCGTCGCGCAGCAGCAGTTCCGGCCGGTACGACAGATCGAGCCGGATCTCGCCGAGATAGACGGCGCGACCGGCGGTCACGGTAAACGGCGCGCTCATCGGCATCCGGATGATCTGCCGCGTACGCCAGCCGGCGATCTCCTGCGGGTAGTAGCCGATGGCCTCGACAAAGCGGTAGTTGCCCGGCGGCAGCGTCAGCAGGGCCAGCTTGCCTTCGACCGGCGACGAGCCGGCTTCGCCGAACACCGAGTCGGTCAGCAGGCTGGCGTGGATGTTGCCACCCCGGCCAGGCGCGCCGTCCGGCACGTAAATCGCCTCGATCGAGCTCGCATCCGGCTCGAAAGCCAGCGCGGTCATCGACACGATGGCGTAGCCGTAGCCGGGCGGCGGTTGCAGGCTGCCGTTCAGTTGTTTGGCAACCGTGGCGCAGCCGGCCAGGGTCAGGCAGCAGATCAGTAACAGCAGGCGTTTCATGACGCTCTCTCCAATCGACGACGGGAACAGACAGGTGACGATTGTGCTTATACACCTGTCCGCCCGCCGTGGGCTGCGTGCCTTAACTGCGCCTCAACCACCGCCTGCGATCTTGCCTGTTGGCAAGATTCGCGCCCTGCGGGCTGGCTCCTGCTGTCGCAGGAGCGTCCGGGTTGTGGCTGCGCCTCAACCACCGCTGCGATCTTGCCTGTTGGCAAGATTCGCACCCTGCGGGCTGGCTCCTGCTGTCGCAGGAGCGTCCGGGTTGTGGCTGCGCCTCAACCACCGCCTGCGATCTTGCCTACTGGCAAGATTCGCAGTCGGGGTTGTCGATTGAGCAGAACTTCATGTCCGTCGCCGGGACGGCCGGCGGGGCGGCGACCGGGACGGCGTTCAGCTCGCCGCCACGACCGGTGGACTTCTCGGCACTGGTCGCGGCCAGCGTGCGAAGGTAGTAGGTCGTTTTCAGACCGCGTACCCACGCATGCTTGTACAGCGTGTCCAGCTTCTTGCCCGAGGCGCCGGCCATGTACAGGTTCAGACTCTGTGCCTGGTCGATCCACTTCTGGCGCCGGCTGGCGGCTTCGACCAGCCAGCTCGGGTCGAGGTCGAATGCCGTCGCGTACAGGGCTTTCACCTCGGCCGGGATGCGTTCGATCGGGCCGAGGTCGCCATCGAAGTATTTCAGGTCGGCCAGCATCACCTTGTCCCACAGCCCCAGACGCTTCAGGTCGCGGACCAGGTACTCGTTGACCACGGTGAACTCGCCGGACAGGTTCGATTTGACGAACAGGTTCTTGTACGTCGGTTCGATACTGGCCGACACGCCGATGATGTTGGCGATGGTCGCGGTCGGGGCGATGGCCAGGCAGTTCGAGTTGCGCATGCCGAACTGCTTGATGCGGGCCCGCAGGCGGTCCCAGTCCAGCGTGGTCGAGCGGTCGACTTCCAGCCAGCCGCCGCGCGACTCGGCCAGCAGGTCGAGGCTGTCGTGCGGCAGGATGCCGCGGCTCCACAGGCTGCCGTCGTAGGTCTGGTAGGTGCCGCGTTCCTCGGCCAGTGAGGTCGAGGCCCAGTAGGCGTGGTAGGCAATGCTTTCCATCGAACGGTCGGCGAACTCGACTGCTGCATCGGAGCCGTAGGCCAGGCCCAGCGCATGCAGTGCGTCCTGGAAGCCCATCAGGCCCATGCCGACCGGGCGGTGGCGCATATTGGCGTTGCGGGCCTTTTCGACCGGGTAGAAGTTCAGGTCGATCACGTTGTCCAGCATGCGCATGGCGGTGCGCACGGTGCCGGCGAGCTTGGCGTCGTCGAGCTGGCCATTGCGGATATGGTTGGCCAGGTTGACCGAGCCGAGGTTGCACACGGCGATTTCGCTGTCGCTGGTGTTCAGCGTGATCTCGGTGCACAGGTTCGAGCTGTGGACCACGCCCATGTGCTGCTGCGGGCTGCGCAGGTTGCACGGGTCCTTGAACGTCAGCCACGGGTGGCCGGTCTCGAACAGCATGGTCAGCATCTTGCGCCACAGGTCCAGCGCGCGCAGGCGCTTGTAGACGCGCAGCTCGCCGCGCTCGCCCATGGCTTCGTACTCGGCGTAGCGGCGGGCAAAGGCCTTGCCGGTCAGATCGTGCAGGTCCGGGGTTTCGCTCGGGCTGAACAGCGACCACGGGCCGTCTTCCATCACCCGCTGCATGAACAGGTCCGGCACCCAGTTGGCGGTGTTCATGTCATGGGTGCGGCGACGGTCGTCACCGGTGTTCTTGCGCAGTTCGAGGAATTCCTCGATGTCGGCGTGCCAGGTTTCCAGGTAGGCGCACACCGCGCCCTTGCGCTTGCCGCCCTGGTTGACCGCGACGGCAGTGTCGTTGGCCACCTTCAGGAACGGGACCACGCCCTGGCTCTTGCCGTTGGTGCCCTTGATATGGCTGCCGAGCGAACGCACCGGGGTCCAGTCATTGCCGAGGCCGCCGGCGTACTTGGACAGCAGCGCGTTTTCCTTGATGCCGTCGAAAATCTCGGTCAGATCATCGCCCAGCGTGGTCAGGTAGCAGCTGGACAGCTGGCTGTGCAGGGTGCCGGCGTTGAACAGTGTCGGCGTCGAGCTCATGAAGTCGAAGCTGGACAGCACGCGGTAGAACTCGATCGCGCGGTCGTTGCGTTCGGCTTCGTTCAGCGCCAGGCCCATCGCCACGCGCATGAAGAAGGTCTGCGGCAGTTCGATGCGGCGGCCTTCGATATGCAGAAAGTAGCGGTCGTACAGGGTCTGCAGGCCGAGATAGCCGAATTGCAGGTCGGCGTCGGCGTTCAGCGCCTGGCCCAGGCGGGCAAGGTCGAATTCGCCCAGACGCGGGTCGAGCAGCTCGGCCTGGATGCCGCGCTGGATGGCGCCGGGGAAGGCGTCGGCGTACAGCGCGGCCATGTCGGTCTGCGCCACATGGCGACCGAGCACTTCGCCGCGGATCGAATCCAGCAGCAGGCGGGCGGTGACCTTGTCGTAGGCCGGGTCGCGCTCGATCATCTGCCGGGCGCACATGACCACGGCGCGGCCGACTTCGGCTTCGCTGACGCCGTCGTACAGGTTCTTCAGCGTGTCGCCAAGGATGGCGGCCGGGTCGGTATCGGCTTCCAGACCGATGCAGGCGGTATGCACCAGCGTGGCCATCCGGTCCAGATCCAGCGGCGCGCGGCTGCCGTCGGCACGGGTGACGTGCAGGGTGGGGGCGGCGGCCAGGCCCAGTGCCTCGCGGGCAGCGCGGCGCTCGGCGGCGCGGCGTTCGCGGTACAGCACGTAGGCGCGGGCCACTTCCTGCTCGCCGGCGCGCATCAGGGCCAGTTCGACCTGGTCCTGGATGTCTTCGATATGGATCGGGCCGCCTTCCGGGCGGCGGCGGATCAGGGCTGCCACCACGGTGGCGGTCAGGTGTTCCACTTCATCGCGCAGGCGGCTGGAGCCGCCGGCTTCGCTGCCGAGCACGGCCAGGAAAGCCTTGCTCAGGGCGACGGAAATCTTGTCAGGGGCAAACGGCACCACGTCGCCGTTGCGACGGATGCACTGGTATGAGGCGGTGGATGCGACAGACATCGTTGGGAGCTCCTTTGCTGGGACGCTTGTGTCGGCTGAAAACCCGTGCCAGGCGGGTTTTTACACAATATGTGCTGCTGTTTTCATAGTTGTTGCACAAATTGTAGTAGTCATTGTCTGTTCATGACAAGGCATGGACATAACGGTTTTCCAGCCGACGACGATATCCGCAGCGCGTTTTTCGCCTGCGTTCAAGCACTTGCGGGAGGGGGTGTTTTTTGTACGGGGTGTGGGGCGGATGCAACGGGTGACGGACGGCAGGGCAGAAACGAAAAGCGGCGGATCACGTGATCCGCCGCCTGGACTGCTGTTCCGCAACACTCCTCAGGCGAAGTCGTCGACCTGGGTGCCGGTGTTCGAGGGGCTGGCGACGCTGGCGGTCGGTGTCTTGACCTCCGTGCCGGGCTTGGGGTCCCTGGACGGTTCGGTGCCGCCCTGCTTGCCCTGGCTGGCACGTTCCTTCTCCAGCCGGGCGATTTCGGCCTGCAGCATCTGGATCGACGCCTCGATGATGCGCTGCTGCTTCTCTTTCTCTGCCGGCGACAGCTTCGCGTCCTTCAGTTCCTGCGCCTGCTTGTACAGATCCTGAACCTGCTGCTTCAGGTCGGCGATCTTCTTGCCGAGGCTGTCGGTGGCGCCGGTCGACATTCTGGTCGACGAGGCCGAGCTGCTGAGGTTGACGGAGATCGAGGTCATGTCCGGTGCGTCCTGTGATTCGTTGTGCCTGTTATCGACCGGATGCGCCAGGTATTTAATTTTTTCTGTTTTGCAGAATGAAGAATTGAATTAAAAATGGCGTGTCAGGACAAATTTATTCTTTTTTTTATCTGTCAGGCATAACGCCGTTTATTTGCCGTAAAACATTGGCTGTTTCGGTTTTTTCATTCGGCGATAGCCAATGTTAATCGAAGTGATTTAAAAAATTTATAACAAAAAATCCTTTTGTAATCAACGTGTTGATTTTACTGTTTGCCTGATCCGGTCGATAGCCTGAGCTTGTTGACTTCGGTCAATACTGTGCATATTGAAAGCCAATAGCATTTTATGCGGATGGACTGGTCATTGGCGCAACAGGCCAATAGATATTGGGTACGACGTCGTGAATCAAGGAGGCCGTAAATGAGTAAAAAACTATTTCAGATTGGCGCGATTGCCAGCGTGATGCTGACTGCCGGCTGGGTATGGGCAGACAGCGCAGCAGGGGACGAGCCGATTCAGCCGATCGCCCCGTACAAGCTGACGCAGCCGGCCAAGGCCGAACTGGGCAAGAAGCTGTGGTTTGATCCGCGGCTGTCGCGTTCCGGCTTCATCTCCTGTAACTCCTGCCACAACCTGAGCATGGGCGGTTCGGACAACCTGAAGACCTCGATCGGCCACAACTGGCAGAAAGGCCCGATCAACTCGCCGACGGTGCTGAACTCCAGCCTGAACCTGGCGCAGTTCTGGGACGGCCGGGCGAAGAACCTGCAGGAACAGGCCGGCGGCCCGATCGCCAACCCGGGCGAAATGGCGTCGACGCATACGCTGGCGGTCGACGTGCTGCAGTCCATCCCGCAGTACCGCCAGGAATTCGCCAGGGTGTACGGTTCGGACAAGATCGACATCAACCGCATCACCGACGCGATCGCCGTGTTCGAGGAAACGCTGGTCACGCCGAACTCGCGCTTCGACAAGTGGCTCAAGGGCGACAAGAAGGTGCTGACCGCCCAGGAACTGGCCGGTTACCAGCTGTTCAAGAACAGCGGCTGCGTGGCCTGCCACAATGGTCCGGCCGTCGGTGGCGCCTCGTTCCAGAAAATGGGGCTGGTCACGCCGTACAAGACCGACAACCCGGCGATCGGCCGTGCCGCGGTGACCGGCAAGGATGCCGACCGCTTCAACTTCAAGGTGCCGACCCTGCGCAACGTCGAACTGACCTACCCGTACTTCCACGACGGCGCGGCGGCCACGCTGTCCGAAGCGGTGGACACGATGGGCAAGCTGCAGCTCGGCAAGCAGTTCACCAGGAGCGAGAACGCCAATATCGTGGCTTTCCTGAAGACGCTGACCGGCGACCAGCCGAAGATCGACATGCCGATCCTGCCGCCGTCGGCTGACAACACCCCGCGCCCGCATCCGTTCGACTGACCCGTCGACCGGCCAGCCGGCAACAGGCCCCGCTCGCGAGCGGGGTTTTTTGCGTCGGGCCGGCTTCCTGATCCAGGGCAGCACATTTTGCCTGCGGGTGGCGTAGGGTGAATGCATGCCGCCGACGCGTCGCCGGGTGGCCGTTTCTCTATGGGAGTGTTTTTTCCGATGCTGACTGTGTACACCGAGCAACATCGCCTTCAGCATGGCAATGCCGAACTGGTGGATGGCACGCTGAAACCGTGCTTCGAGAACCCTTCGCGCGCTGACATGGTGCTGGCCGAAGTCGACCGGGCCGGATTCGAGCGCATTGCGCCGACCGACCATGGCAAGGCGCCGATCCTGGCGGTGCATCGCGACAACTACGTGCGTTTTCTGGAGACGTTCTGGTCGCGCTGGACCGCGCCAAGCCGGCGCTCGAAAACCGGCCGCACCTATGATGCGCTGCCGCTGATCTGGCCGACGCGCTGCTTCCGCCAGATCGAGCCGCAGGACATCGACGGCCAGCTGGGCTATTTCTCCATGGACGCCGGCACGCCGGTGACCGCCGGCACCTGGCCTGCCGCCTACTGGTCGGCGCAGACCGCCCTGACCGGTGCCGATCGCCTGCTGGCCGGCGAGCGGGCCGCGTTCGCGCTGTGCCGTCCGCCGGGGCACCATGCCGCGGCCGACGTCTTTGGCGGCTACTGCTTCTTCAACAATGCCGCGATCGCTGCCCAGCATCTGCGCGACAGCGGGCTGGGCCGGGTGGCGATCCTGGACGTCGACTACCACCACGGCAATGGCACGCAGCAGATTTTCTATGACCGTGCCGATGTGCTGTTCGTGTCCATCCACGGTGACCCGCGCACCGAGTTTCCGTTCTATCTGGGGTTTGCCGACGAGCGCGGCGCCGGGGAGGGGGAAGGGTGCAACCTGAACCTGCCGCTGCCGGCCGGCAGCGACGTTCCGACCTGGATGGCGGCGCTGGAACAGGCGTGCACGGCGATTGCGGCTTTCCGGCCCGATGCGCTGGTGGTGTCGCTGGGGCTGGATACCTATGAGGGAGATCCGATCTCGACCTTCAAGCTGAAAACGGCCGATTTTCATGCCGTCGGCGCCCGGCTGGCCCGGCTGGGCCTGCAGACGCTGTTCTGCCTGGAGGGCGGCTATGCGGTCGGACCGATCGGCGAGAATGCGGTCAGCGTGCTGAACGGCTTCGACGGTCACTGAGTGAAACGGCGGCGGCCGGGACAGGAGCCCGGCCGCCGGCATTTACTTGAATATGCCGACCATCTTCAGCAGGAAGATCAGCACCACAGCCCCCAGGATGCCGAAGACCAGCCCGGCAATGGAGAACCCGCCTGCGGCATAGGCCGAGCCGATGCCGAGCAGATCGCCGAAGATCCACTTGCCGAGCGCCGAGCCGATAATGCCGACCAGAATGTTGGCGATCGCACCCTGCTGGGCATCGGTGCCCATCACCTTGCTGGCCAGCCAGCCGATCAGTGCGCCTGCCAGTATCGTGATAATCCAGCCCATGGTGTTTCCCTTGATGTGAGTTCTGTTTCGTCAGCCTAGACCAGCCGTTCCGCAAACCCTACAGGAATCGGCGAATTCCGGTTATCCGGCCACGGCAAGTCGTTATGATGAAGGACTGATCCATCGAGGAGCCCATTCATGCCGAGTTACCGCTTCCATCTGGTCAACGTTTTTGCCGAAACGCCGTTCGGCGGCAATCCGCTGGCGGTATTCGAACCGGCCGACGGACTCGACAGCACGACCATGCAGGCGATTGCCGCGCAGATGAACCTGTCCGAGACCACCTTCGTTTTTCCGGCCACCGAGGGGGGCGATGCCCGCGTGCGCATCTTCACCCCCGGCTACGAACTGCCGTTCGCCGGCCATCCGGTACTGGGCACGGCCGCCGTACTGGCGCGGTTGCGCGGGCTGAGTGCATCGGTCCGGCTGGAAATGGCGGCCGGAATGTTCCCGATTGTGCTGGGTGAAGGGGGGTATGCGCAGTTGACTGCCAAACCGGCGCAGGTGCGCCCGTTCACGGGCGAGCAGGATGCACTGGCCGACATGCTGGGCCTCGGCGCCGGGGCGCTGCGCGATGCAAGATTCGTCAATACCGGCACCGAGCAATTGCTGATCGAACTGACCAGCCGCGATGCGGTGCTGGCCTGCCGGCCGTCGGCGGCCGGCATCGATGCGCTGTGCCGCAATGTGACCGGGGCGGCGATGGCCTATGTCTGGCATGTCGACGGCGCGGTGGCCACGGTGCGGCTGTTCTTCACCCACAACGGCCAGGTGATCGAGGACCCGGGCACCGGCTCGGCCTGTGCCAACCTGGGCGGCTGGCTGGCCAGTGACGGCCGGCGCGGGCTGCACTGGCGACTGGAGCAGGGCCATGCGCTGAACCGGCCGAATGTGCTCGATCTCGAAGTGGACGCCGCCGGCGTGATTCGCGTCGGCGGGCGGGTGATGCCGGTCGGCAGCGGTCAGATCGATCTGTAGGAGAGGGCATGAAAAAAACCGCCGTCCGTTGCCGGGCGGCGGTTTTTTGCGATGAAGCAGCAGGAATCAGGACAGTTCCTGCGACACTTCGCGCGTCAGGTGCGGTGCGTTGATCTGCATGCCGTGTTCGATCGGGGTCGGGCTGTCCAGCTCGCGCTTCATCTGCGCGGCATCCAGCGAGTGTTCCCACTTCGACACCACCACCGTGGCCACCGCATTGCCGACCAGGTTGGTCAGGGCGCGGGCTTCGGACATGAAGCGGTCGATGCCGAGGATCAGCGCCAGACCGGCAACCGGAATGTCCGGCACCGTGGCCAGCGTGGCGGCCAGGGTGATGAAGCCCGAACCGGTCACGCCGGCGGCACCCTTCGACGTCAGCAGCAGCACGCCGATAATGGTCAGTTCCTGGGTCAGCGACAGTTCGATGCCGCAGGCCTGGGCGATGAAGATCGCGGCCATGGTCAGGTAGATCGACGTGCCGTCCAGGTTGAACGAGTAGCCGGTCGGTACCACCAGGCCGACAACCGGCTTGGCGCAGCCGAGCTGTTCGAGCTTGACCATCAGCCGGGGCAGGGCAGACTCGGACGACGAGGTGCCGAGCACGATCAGCAGTTCTTCCTTGATGTACTTGATCAGCTTCCACACGCTGAAGCCGCAGTAGCGGGCGATCGCGCCGAGCACGACGAACACGAACAGCAGGCAGGTCAGGTAGAAGCTGCCCATCAGCGCGGCCAGCGAGGTCAGGCTGCCGACGCCGTACTTGCCGATGGTGAAGGCCATGGCGCCGAAAGCACCGATCGGGGCGAGCTTCATGATGAAGCCGATGATGGCGAACAGCACGTGCGAGACTTTTTCGATGAACTCCAGCACCGGCTTGCCGCCCTTGCCCATCAGCGACAGACCGAAGCCGAACAGCACCGAGAACAGCAGCACCTGCAGGATTTCACCTTCGGCGAACGCGCCGATCACGCTGTTCGGGATGATGTGCAGCACAAAGTCGACAGCCGACTGGTGCTCGGCAGCGGCGGTGTACTTGGCAATCGACTTGGTATCCAGCGTGGCCGGGTCGACGTGCATGCCGGCGCCCGGCTTCAGCGTGTTGACGACGAACAGGCCGATGACCAGTGCCAGCGTGGTCACGACTTCAAAGTACAGCAGCGCCTTGCCACCGACGCGGCCGACCTTCTTCATGTCTTCCATGCCGGCAATGCCGACCACCACGGTACAAAAGATGATCGGCGTGATCATCATCTTCACCAGCTTGATGAAACCGTCTCCGAGCGGCTTCATGCTGGCACCGGTCTCCGGCAGGAAGTGGCCGAGCACGACCCCCAGCACGATGGCCACGATCACCTGAAAATACAGGCTCTTGTAGATTTTTCTTTGCATCCCGATTCCTGTCTTGCGCTGAGGGTGACGCGAGCCACCCGTTTCTCCTATGGTGATCGAATGATGCGCTACAGAATTGCCCGAAATGAATTGGGTGTTTCCCCAATCGGGTTTACCCCAATAGCTTGACCGTCGGGAACGCGTTCGGCATTCTAGAGTTCCAACTTAAAACAATCGTTTTTTCGAGGATGGAGAGACAACATGAAGAAGATCGCTGCTGCGCTGATGGGGACATTGCTGCTGGTCGGACTGGCGCGTGCCGACGAAGCCATTGTCGGAACCTGGAAGACCATCGATGACGAAACCAGACAGCCGAAGGCGCTGGTGCAGATTACCGACAACGGTGGCGAATACCAGGGCCGGATCGTCAAGCTGTTCCACAATCCGGACGCCAGATGCGACCAGTGCGATGGCGATCGCAAGGACAAGCCGATCCAGGGCATGACCATTCTCTGGGGCCTGAAAAAGTCCGGCGACAGCTATGAAGGCGGCAAGATCCTCGACCCGAAAAAGGGCAAGATCTACAGCAGCAAGGCCAGACTGCAGGACAGCGGCAAGAAGCTCGAAGTGCGCGGTTTCCTCGGCGTGTCGCTGCTCGGTCGTACCCAGACCTGGGAACGGCAGTAAGCGCGACACCGTTGCACCGCAATGCGCCGCCTTCGGGCGGCGCATTGCGTTAATTGGTCTCGCGCCAGAACAGCCGCAGCGCGAACGAGATCTGATAGGCGAGGCTGGCGATGACAAAGACCAGATGGAAGCGGTGGCTGGCCGTCTGCATCGCCACCAGACACAACACCACGTATACGGCGATGCGCACCAGGTATTCGAGGCCGAGCGACTGCAGGTGCTGGTCGCCCTTGAGTGCGGTATCGATGATATCCAGCAGGTAGACCAGCGCCATCAGGCCGAAAAACCAGCGCCGGCGGGAAAGGAAGTACTCCTCGAAGTCGGCATACGGTGCCAGTCTGCGCGGAAACAGCAGCGAACACAGCAGATACAGCAGGACGGTGTAGACGATCAGGAATACATAGATCAGGAAGGTCCAGTCGGCGAGATGCCTGAGGCGGAACTCCCACCACCAGAAATGCAGCAGATACAGCACCATCGACACGACCCAGAGCAGATGGACCATATAGACCTTGCGCGGTTCCGGGTGCTGGACCAGCGAGGCGATGCCCTGCAGCAGATGGGTCAGCCCGAGGCTCATGACGACGCCGATGATGATGCGTACATGCGAGAACAGCTCCATTACGTTTCCTTTCCGGTCAAGGCAAGGTACGGCGCACGACCGTACCGGACAGGTTGTAATGGAAAGGCCGCTGCGGGAACAAAAGTGGCGGTTGGCGCTGTGGATGAAAAGAGACGGTCGCGTTGCGACCGTCTCTTGCAGTTGACTGGCGGGAATTATGGCATTACATCATGTGTTGCCCGCCGTTCATCGCCAGATCGGCGCCGGTCATGAAACCGGCCAGGTCGCTGGCCAGATAGGCGACCAGCCCGGCAATTTCCTCCGGCTTGCCGAGCCTGCCCAGCGGGATCTGGGCGACGATCTTTTCGCGGACTTCGGCCGGGACCGCCATCACCATGTCGGTGCCGATATAGCCCGGGCTGACGGTGTTGACCGTCACGCCCTTGCGGGCGACTTCCTGCGCCAGCGCCATGCTGAAGCCGTGCATGCCGGCCTTGGCCGCCGAGTAGTTGGTCTGGCCGAGCTGGCCCTTCTGGCCATTGATCGACGAAATACTGATGATCCGGCCGAAACCGCGCTCGCACATGCCTTCGATCAGCGGCCGCGTCATGTTGAAAACGCTGTCGAGGTTGGTCGACATGACGGCGTCCCACGACGCCTTGTCCATTTTCCGCAGCACGCCGTCACGGGTAATCCCGGCATTATTGACCAGCACGTCGACCGGGCCGACTTCGGACTGGATTTTCGCGATCAGGGCACTGCAGGCATCGAAATCGGTGACGTCGCATTGATAGGCGTGGACATCGAATCCCTGCTCTTTCATATCGGCCAGCCAGGCCGTTTCCTTGCCGGGGCGGGAATAGGTCGTGATGACGATATGACCGGCCTGGGCAAGTGCCTTGCAGATGGCAGTGCCAATCCCCCCCATACCGCCGGTGACGAGAGCAATTCGTGTCATCTGTACCTCCTTATTGTGGGTGCAAGCGTTGCGGGTGCCGCCAGGCCCGGTGGCGTCACGCCACCCCGGTTATTGGCGGACCGTTATTCTTCAGTCCGTTTTATTCATGATGAACCATACGAATGGAAAATGCATTCCGCAATGCAATATGGATGAGATTGCAGAAAATGCCGCAATGCAACAAATGCGTGGAATATCGGGGGGCTGATTTGTTTATAGCGCTGAATTGCCGACACGTTTGGCAAAATGAGCAAAAGCATAATTCTGGCCGAATGGACGCAGAATGAAAAAAAGCCATCCGGGTGGATGGCTTTGACTAAATGATTGAATCAGCTAGTGAATCAACGCTGCAGCATGCGGGTAAGTTTCTGCAGCAGGGGCAGCCGGACGGCCGCGATCTCGCCGGCGGTACTGGCCGCGATCAGCCCGCAGCCCGGCTCGACCAGGTGCGCGCAGTTGTGGAAGCGGCAGCGACCGGCCAGCTCGCGCATTTCCGGGAAGTAGTGAATGACCTGGGTTGCATCGAGATGCATCAGGCCGAATTCCTGCAGTCCGGGCGAATCGATCAGGTGGCTGTCGGCGTCCAGGTGATACAGCGTCGCATGGGTGGTGGTATGGCGGCCGGAATCCAGCGCGGTGGAAATATCGCCGACCCGGGCCTGTGCCGACGGCAGCAGGGCGTTGGTCAGCGTGGACTTGCCCATGCCGGACTGGCCGATCAGTACCGTTGTCTGGCCGGTCAGCCGTTCGCGCAGCGGCGAGATGTCGCCCAGTGCCGACAGTTCCAGCACCGGGTAGCCGATCTCGCGGTAGAAGCCCAGCAGCTCGCGCGCGGCCGGCGTTTCCGGCAGGTCGGTCTTGTTCAGGACGATCAGTGCCGCGATATCGGCCGCCTCGGCGGCGATCAGCGCCCGGTCGAGGAATTCCCGCGACGGGGTCGGCACGGCGGCCAGTACCACGACCAGTTGGGTGACATTGGCCGCGATCAGCTTCTGGCGGAAATCGTCCTGCCGGTACAGCAGGCTGCGGCGCGGCTGCGCCCGTTCGATGACCGCCTGCTCGCCATTGCTGATCTGCAGGTCGACCCGGTCGCCGGCGGCGTAGTCGGAACGCTTGCCGCGCGTGCTGCAGTCGTAGGTGTTGCCATCGTCGGCTTCGACCACATAGCGTCGACCATGGCTTCTGATGATCTGTCCGGCCGATTGCGTCACAGGCTGTCCAGTACGTCGAGCTTGGCGGCGCAGATGAAGTCGTTGCGGGTCAGACCGCCGGCATCGTGGGTCGAGTAGGAGACTTCCACCCGGTTGTAATGCACGGACAGGTCCGGATGATGGTCCTCGCGGTGCGAGATCCACGCGCTGGCATTCACGAAGGCCATGGTCTCGTGATAGTTGGCGAAGTCGAAGCGGCGGACCAGTGTCTCGCCGTCGAGGCGCCAGGATTCGGACAGGGCTTCCAGCAGGGACGGAATTTCTTCCGCCTCCAGCCGGGTGTGGGCATGCTGGGGCGAGCAGCGCTCGCGGGCAAGTCGGTTCATGCGGAAACTCCGGTATGCGGCAGCGATTCCAGATGCTGGATGCGGATCGTTGCCGGCGGGTGTGAGTCGTAGAACGCCGAGTGGAGCGGGTCCGGGGTCAGCGTCGACGCGTTGTCGCGGTAGAGCCGGGTCAGCGCCGAGACCAGCGCATGGCGGTCGGCGTGTTCGGCGGCATAGGCGTCGGCCTCGAATTCCTGGCGGCGGGACAGCCGGCTCATCAGCGGGGTCAGCGGGAAGGTGAAGGCCGGCAGCGCCATGGCGGCCAGAATCAGCCCGGCTGCCAGCGTCGGCGTGCTGATGCCGAGGCCGAAGTAGAACGGCGTCCATTCCAGCAGCCAGCCGAGCAGCAGCAGGAAGGCGAAGGACAGGGCAAAGGTCAGCACGATGCGCTTGATGATGTGCCGGCGCTTGAAGTGGCCCAGTTCATGGGCAAGCACGGCCTCGATCTCGTCGCCATCGAGCTGGTTCAGCAGCGTGTCGTAGAACACGATACGCTTGGCGGCGCCGAAACCGGTGAAATAGGCGTTGCCGTGACTGGAGCGGCGCGAACCGTCGACCACGAATACCCCGCTGGAGCGGAAGCCGCAGCGGGTGAGCAGGGCGTCGATGCGCTGTTTCAGCTCGCCATCTTCCAGCGGCAGGAAGCGGTTGAACAGCGGTGCGATCACGGTCGGGAACAGCCAGACCATCAGCAGCGAGAAGGCGCTCCAGACCAGCCACACCCACAGCCACCACAGTGTGCTGCCGTACATCAGCCACAGCACCAGCAGCAACAGCGGTACGCCGAGCACCAGCCCGACCAGCAGGCTCTTCAACTGGTCGATGATGAACAGCCTGATGCTGGTCTTGTTGAAGCCGAAGCGGGCCTCGATGCCGAAGGTTGCATACAGGCCGAACGGCAGGCCGATCAGGCCGGTGATTGCCATCAGCGACAGGATCAGCGCCGTGCCGCTGACGACCGGGGGCCAGCCCAGACCCAGCCAGAATACCGTCAGCGCCTCGATGCCGCCGCCGAGGGTCAGCGCCAGCAGCACACCGGCGTCGACAAGCGCCGACAGCATGGCGAGCCGGGTCCTGGCCACGGTGTAATCGGCGGCCAGCTGGTGATCGGCCAGGGTGAAGCGGCCGGTGAAGGCCGCCGGCACGGCCTCGCGGTGCGCCCGGACATGGCGGATGTGACGCGAGGCCAGGTACAGGCGCAGCGCCAGCGAAAAGGCCAGGGCGAGCAGGAAGGCACTGGTGACAAGTGTGGTCATGGAGACGGACATGGTATGGCAGGATGGGGAGAGTGGCGTCGAGTATGAGACAATTCCACCGCTACCGAAATTCAATACAGAAAAGCACACCAGTATGGCACAAGACCAAAACCACCTGATATGGCTCGACATGGAAATGACCGGGCTGAATCCGGACAGCGACCGCGTGATTGAACTGGCTGTCGTCATTACCGACAGCGAACTCAATACCGTGGCCGAGTCGCCGGTGCTGGTCGTTCACCAGAGCGACGCCGTGCTCGACGGCATGGACGCCTGGAACAAGGGCACCCATGGCCGCAGCGGCCTGATCGAAAAGGTCAGGGCATCGACGCTGGACGAAGCCGCCGCGCAGGCGCAGATGCTGGCTTTCCTGCAGCAGCACGTGCCGGCCAAGGCATCGCCGATGTGCGGCAACTCGATCTGCCAGGACCGCCGCTTCATGGCGCGCTGGATGCCGGAACTGGAAGCCCACTTCCATTACCGCAACCTTGACGTGTCGACGCTGAAGGAACTGTGCAAGCGCTGGAAGCCGGAAATTGCCAAGGGCATGAAAAAGCACGGCAAGCACGAAGCCCTGGCCGACATCTACGAGTCGATCGAGGAAATGAAGTACTACCGCGAGCATTTCATCAAGCTGTGAGCGCAAAAGCCCGCCCGCCGGCGGGCCATGCCTGATTGAAAAGTCCGGCGCCGGCATGTGCAGGCGCCGCCGATCGATACCTGTTCCTGCTGACGCCATGGCCTCCCTGCTCGCCAACGACATCAACCTCACGCCGGTCTGGGCGCAACTGCACCATCATCAGCGTGCGACCCGCCCGGTGCACATGCGCGACCTGTTCGAGGCCGACCCGCAGCGCTTTGAACATTTCTCCATCGAACTCGACGGCTTCCTGCTCGATTACTCGAAAAACCGGGTGACGGCGCGGACGATGGAACTGCTGACCGAACTGGCGCGCACGGCCGGGCTCGGTGACTGGATGCGGCGCCTGCGCGACGGCGAACCGGTCAATGTCAGCGAGCATCGTGCCGTCATGCACATGGCGCTGCGCGCCGGCGAGCACGACCACTACTGCGTCGACGGCATCGATGTGGTGCCGGACGTGCATGCCACGCTGGCACGCTGTTTCGATTTTGCCCGCCGCGTGCGCGACGGCGAGTGGCTGGGGCATGACGGCCGGCGCATCGCCGATGTGGTCAATATCGGCATCGGCGGTTCCGATCTCGGGCCGATGCTGGTCGACAGCGCGCTGCGCCCGTTCGCCAGCGAGGCGGTGCGGGTGCATTTCGTCTCCAATCTCGATGGCGCGCAGCTGATGCAGACGCTGGCGCATTGCGATCCGGCCACCACGCTGTTCATCGTTGCCTCGAAATCGTTCACCACCCCGGAAACGCTGGCCAATGCCGAAGCGGCCCGCGACTGGTTCCTGCGCACGGCAACGGCCGCCGACGTGGCGCGCCACTTCGTCGCCGTGTCGACCAATACTCCGGCGGTGTGCCGCTTCGGCATTGATCCGGCCAATATGTTCGGTTTCTGGGACTGGGTCGGCGGGCGCTATTCGGTCTGGTCGGCCATTGGCCTGCCGGTGATGATCGCCGTTGGCGAGGCGCACTTTCGCGATTTTCTTGCCGGCGCCCGCGAGATGGACGCGCACTTTTTCTCGGCGCCGTTCGAACGCAACATCCCGGTGGTGATGGGCCTGCTTGGCGTCTGGTACAACACCTTCTACGGGGCGCATACCCACGCCATCATGCCGTACAGCCAGGGCCTGGCCCGGTTGCCGGCCTATCTGCAGCAGCTGGACATGGAGTCCAACGGCAAGCGTGTCGGTCGCTATGGCGAGAAACTCGATTTCGATACCGGCCCGGTGATCTGGGGCGAGGTCGGCGTCAACAGCCAGCATGCGTTTTTCCAGTTGCTGCATCAGGGTACGCGGCTGGTGCCGTGCGATTTCATCCTGCCGCTGTCCAGCCAGTACCCGGTTGGCGACCATCACCGGCAACTGGTGGCGAACTGCCTGGCGCAGACCGAGGCGCTGATGCGCGGCAAGACCGTGGCCGAAGCGCTGGCGCAGCTGGAAGACGAGGGCGTCTCTGGCGACACGCTGGACATGCTGCTGCCGCAGAAGGTCTTTCCGGGCAATCAGCCGTCCAATACCCTGGTGCTGGATGCGCTGTGCCCGCGCTCGCTCGGCATGCTGCTGGCCGCTTATGAGCACAAGGTGTTTGTCGAAGGCGTGATCTGGGGCATCAATTCGTTTGACCAGTGGGGGGTCGAGTACGGCAAGCTGCTGGCCCGGCGCATCGCGCCGGAACTGGCGGGCAATGGCCCGCTGAGCCATGACGGTTCGACCAATGCCCTGATCGAACGCTATCGCCGGAGAGGCCAATGAGTGCATCGATTCGCTCCCGGGCGGAAACGCTCGGCCTGCGCCTGAAGGCGCGGCACGAGACCGTGGCAACCGCCGAGTCGTGTACTGGCGGCCTGATTGCCGGTGCGCTGACCGATATCGCCGGCTCCAGCGACTGGTTCGGCTGGGGCGTGGTCAGTTATGCGAATGCGGCCAAGACCGGCATGCTGAAAGTGTCGCCGGCCTCACTGGCCGCGCACGGTGCCGTCAGCGAGGTGGTGGCGGCGGAAATGGCGCGCGGGGTGCAGAAGCTCAGCGGGGCCGACTGGAGTGTCGCGGTCAGCGGCGTGGCCGGTCCCGGCGGCGGCACGCCGGACAAGCCGGTCGGCCTGGTCTGCTTCGCCATCGCCATGCCGTTCGGCCGGGTCGATACCTTCGTCCGTCATTTCGCCGGTGACCGGCGGGCGGTGCGCACGCAGACGGTCGAAGTGGCGCTCGACGCGCTGCTGGAGCGCGTCAATGCAACACGCGCGGGCCAAGAAGGGTGAATTCGGGGATCTCGGCCTCGAACGGCGTGCCGTCGGTGGCGAGCATCTGGTAGCTGCCGCGCATGGTGCCGTACGGCGTGCCGATACCGGCGCCGCTGACATACTCGAACGACTCTCCCGGCGCCAGTGTCGGCTTTTCGCCGACCACGCCTTCGCCATGAACTTCCTCAACATGGCCGGTATCGTCGGTGATAATCCAGTGTCTGGCCTGCAATTGCGCGGATACCGTACCGGCATTGGTGATGCGGATGCGGTAGGCGAACACGTACTGGCCGTCGTCCGGCGCAGACTGGTTTTCGATGTAGAACGACTGCGGTTCGACCGTGATGGCGTATTTGTTGTTCTGCATGTGGCGATCCCGTTGCAAGGTGGATGGGCGTCCTGCAGATAGGGGCGAATGGAAAAATGCCAAGACCATGCGTCGACGGCGGCAAACCGGTAAAATCCGGTTTTTCGCTATCAGGTCGATTTTGCCATGCGTCAGTTCCGTATTGCCCCCAGCATCCTGTCCGCCGATTTTGCCCGTCTGGGCGAGGAAGTCCGCGATGTCGTGGCGGCCGGGGCCGATATCATCCACGTCGATGTGATGGACAACCACTACGTGCCCAACCTGACCATCGGGCCGATGGTGTGCAAGGCGATACGACCTTATACCGAAGCGATGATCGATGTACACCTGATGGTGAAGCCGGTCGATGCGCTGGCGGTCCAGTTTGCGAAGGCCGGCGCCAACATGATCACCTTCCACCCCGAAGCCAGCGACCATGTCGACCGCACGCTGGGCCTGATCCGCGACAACGGTTGCAAGGCCGGGCTGGTGATCAATCCGGCTGCACCGCTGCATCATCTCGACCACGTCATGGACAAGCTCGACATGGTGCTGATCATGTCGGTCAACCCGGGCTTTGGCGGGCAGAGTTTTATCCCGGAAGCGCTGAACAAGATCCGGATGACGCGCGAGCGCATCGACGCCTGGACGGCAAAGCACGGCGGCGAGATCTGGCTTGAAGTCGACGGCGGGGTCAAGATCGACAATATCGCCGAGATCGCCCGCGCCGGCGCCGATACCTTCGTGGCCGGCTCCGCCATCTATGGCCAGCCGGATTACCGCGGCGTGATCAATGCCATGCGCGCCGAACTCGCCACGGTGGCCTGAACCATGTCCGTCATTGCGCTCAAGGTCGATATCCACACCCGGGTCGGGCTGACCGACGGCGCCGTTGCGCTGGCCGGGCTGTTTCGCGAGCAGGGGGCGGGCGCGACGTTCTATCTGAGCCTCGGGCCTGATCGGGCCGGCAAGGTGCCGCTGGCTGAATGGTTTGCCCATGGCGGCGTCAAGCCGCGTGCGCATCTGCCGTTCCTGACCCGCCAGAACGGCCGGCTGTGGCCGGGCCCGGACATGGGGCGTGCGCTGCGCAAATGCCTGCATGCGCTGCAGGGGGACGGATTCGAACTGGGACTCAAGGCCTGGGACCAGGCCGCCTGGCGCAAGGAATCCACCGAGGCCGATGCCGAATGGACGCGCAAGGCGCTGGAACGGGCCATCGCCGGCTTCACCCGGCTGACCGGGGCCGCACCGCAGACGCTGGCGGCGCCGGGCTGGCATGGCAACTGGTCTGCCGTGCGCCAGAGCCAGGGGCTCGGCATTCACTTCGCCAGCGATGCCCGCGGACGCGAACCGTTCATCCCGGTACAGCGGGCGGAAATCGTGGCCGTGCCGCAACTGCCGACCACGCTGCCGACGCTCGACGAAGTGCTGGCCGAATCGCATGGTGACCAGACGCAGGCGATCGAGCGCATTCTCAACCTGACCTCGACCCCGCGCCGCCACGGCCATGTCTTTTCGCTGAACGCGGAAGCGGACGGGCGCAAGTTGCTGCAGATGGTCGGTCTGCTGCTGGCCGGCTGGAAGCGGCAGGGCTGGCAGTGCGTGTCGCTGGGCGATCTGGCCGCGACGCTGGACCTGAGTCGTTTGCCGCACAGCGAACTGGTGTGGGAAACGTGGCCGGGCCGACGCGGCAAGCTGGCTCGTCAGGGCGACAACGTCTTCATTGCCTGACGGGCCTGCCTGCCGTTCTCCTAGAACCGGTGCAGCCAGTTCGCGGTCATCCCCCGGTCACTTTCTCCGTCGTTGCGGCCCAGATAGCCGTTCAGGCTGAACTGGCTGTGGCGACCGTCATGGCGGAGGCCAAGCCGGCTGTCGTGGTTGAAGCGGCTGCCACTTGCCGGTGCCAGCGCAAAGCGGGCATCCGGCGCGCCGGCCAGACTGGCCTCGCGCTGGCCGGTGTGGCGCAGCAGGGTCGGGCGGGCATGGAGCTGCGCGTCCAGCCGCCAGCCGCGCGATTTGCCGTCCCGGCCGTCATGGCTCAGCCGCAGCCCGAGCACCCCGTCCAGCGCCACCTGATGGCGTGACGACAACCGCAATCCAAAATCGCCGCCATGCCGTTCCTTCAGCGCCCCGTCGCGCTGGTAGCGCAGCTTGACGCCCAGCAGCGGCTCCAGCATCACGCTGCCTGCCTTGCCCGCCAGCGCCAGGTTCACCTGGCTGCCGAGCAGGTCACGGCGATGGTCGGCCTGCGGCTGCCGGCTGGCGTCCTTCTTGTCATGGCGATCCAGGGGGTTGCCATAGCGCAGCGTACGCTGGGTACGGTACTGGTGCAGGACGTAGCCAACATCGCTTTCCAGCGCCAGCCCGGACGACAGGGGCCGTACATGGCGCACGCCGAAGAACTGGCTGTGGCCATCCAGCGCGGCATCCCGGCTCTGGCCGTCCGGCGATACGCGGGCGAAGCCGTAGCGTATTGCCAGCTGCGCCGTGCCCGATTCGAAGCGCTGCTGCAGCGCGAGCATGTCATGGGCCGATGCACCGAGCCGGCTGCCGGGCTGGCCGCGGCCAAGCAGCTTCACGCCGAAGCCGGTCGCGTCCTCGGAGACGGTCCCGGCCATCAGGCCAAAGCGGTGTTCCAGGGTGGCCGTTGACCGCAATGTCCGCTCGATACCGGCACCGGACAGCTGGCGCAGTGCCCGGGTGAATTCGTCGCGGCCCGGCAGTTCCAGGCTGCGGAACAGCGCGTTGCTGCTGTAACTGCGCTCCAGCGCCCCGGCAACCGGTGCCAGCGAGGCATCGGTGATCAGGTCGCGGTAGTCGTTCTTGACCAGCGTCACGCCGATATGACCGTCGGCATCGTAATGACCGTGCGCGCGCCAGACGGCGGAGGTCGCGCGGATATTGCCGGCACCGCTCAGGTTCTTGCCGACAAAGACCTTGTCGAACACCACCTGCCGGGCGGACGTGCCGGCGGTGAAGCGGGTATTGATGGCCACATTGCTGACCGACAAGCCGTCGGCGGACAGGGTGCCGGCGCCGCCGCTGGCCGTGGTGCCGATCTCGTAACCGTCCGGCGACATCTGCCGGGCGGCGGGGGGGCTTTCGGCAATTCTGGCCTGGAAGACGAAGGTCTTGTCCTCCGCGGAGCCGGTGATATCCTGCCCCCGGGTATGGTCGTCCCTGAACCGGGTGCAAGTGCCTCCGTCGCCGCATTGCAGCAGTACCTGGCCGCGATTGATCAGCTTTCCGGCCGACCCGGCAATATGGAAAGCGCTGGACTGTCCGGCATGGACAACGATGGTGCCGGTGCTGTCGTTGACCAGGGTGCCGGTCGCGTCGGGACCGAGCGCCATTGCGACCAGCCCTGTGTGGGGGCTGCCAGGCTGACCGACGTTGATGGTGCCGCGGTTGATCAGTTGTCCGTCGCCATTGCTGAACATGCCGATGGCACGGTCGCCGTTGATCTCCAGGGTCGCCCCGGCGTCATTGAGCAAGTCCAGCCCGTCATGACTGGCCTGCAGCGCCGCCGTCGTGCCGTGCCCGGTGCTGAAGCGGATCCTGCCGCGATTGGCGAACAGGATGCGGGCCGGTCCGGCCGGGTTCTGCGTCCTGAGGACGGCAAAGCCGTCGGATGCCTCCATCGTGCCGGTATTGATGATCTCTCCTTCCGCTTGCCGTCCCTGGCTGAGGGCCAGCAGCGTCTGCGCCGGTGCGCCATGCTGACCCGGCCGGAGTTCCACCCGGATCTCGCCGGCATTCGTGAAACGGTGGTTCCCGGGCTCCAGCGTGGCGCCCGGTGCCATCAGGATCACGCCGCTGCCGGCATTGGTGGCCGGGCCGGGCAGCGACAGCCTGCCCGGATACAGCCGGCCGCTGTTGTCCAGTGCCTGGATGTGGCTCGGATCCGCATGGCTGAGCCGTATCCGGCCCGATGCTTCATTGCTGAGCCGCGCGTCCGCCTGCAGGACCATATTGTCGAGCGTTCCGCTGTTGACCAGCATGGCGTTGTGGCGGGTGACCAGCGTGCCGTTGACCAGCTTGCCGGTGTTGATCAACTGGTCATTGCCCGACAGCGTCAGCGTCAGTCCCCTCAGCATCAGCTTGCCATCGCTGCGCAGCACGGCGGGCATGTCCACGCCCGGGGAAAACATCGGCTTGTCGGCATTGATGGTGACGCCCTGCGGGGTCAGCGGCAGCCCTTTGCCCTGTGCGAAATCTTCCGTGAGCTCGGCATTGGTGGCGGCGCCCCACTGCGAATGCCCGGCCGACAGCGAGTGGCCCCCCATCCGGACCTTGCCCTGATTGATCAGCATGCCGCCGCTGTCCAGCCGGAATGCCTTGCCGACCGGGGTGTCCATGTCGATGCTGCCCTCTCTGGCATTGACGATCAGGCCGCCATTCAGCGCCAGCATGCCGTACAGCCCGTCCGGTGGCGTCTGGACGCCATCGTCACTGACCAGCCGTATCGTGCCCCGGTTCAGCGCCATGCTGCCCTTGCCGGAGGCCGCCATGCCGACACCGGCATTGTGTACGGTGATCTGGCCATCGTTGATGGCGGTGGCATGGATGAGCTGGGGTCCCCCGGTCCCGCCGCTGGCCCGCTGCGAACCCGCCGACATGCCCAGCGCATACTCGTGCGCGGCAAGCGGCTCCCACTGGCCATCCGAACTGGACAGGGCGGAGTCGCGCAGGGTCAGCTGCCTGCCAATGACCGGGTTGACGACAATGCTGCCGAGATTCCGTGCCAGTGTGCGGGTGCGGGGATTGCCCCCATGGGCCGACATGCCGCCGGCGCCGACGCCTTCGGCCCGTATGGTCGAGCCCGCCTCATTGCTGGCCGTGCCGGCATTGACGGCCAGCATGGCCGTGTTGCCGGGACGGGTGGCGTTGAACTGTGACAGGACCAGTGACGGCGAACCGGTCTTGTGGGCGGCAACATTGTTGTCCAGCGAGACGGTCAGCGAGCGCCGGTTGCTTGCCGTCGAGCCTGCATCGATGGCCGCCAGCAGATAGGAACCCTGCAGCGGGCCTGCCATCGTGGCATCGGCCTCGTTCAGCAGCGTCGAGGCGAGCCGTGACGACAGCTGGCTGTTGTTCTCGACCAGTCCCTGGTTGCGGGCGGCCAGGCCCGCCCCGCCGTGCAGGGTCAGGTGGGCGGAGTTGTCCAGGACCGATCCTGCGCCGCTGGCTTCCATCAGCGCGTGGCGGGTGGGGAAGGTGACCGGGTCCATGATCCTCAGCTCGCCGGTCTCCAGGCTGGCACCCTGGACCAGGGTCAGCGTGGCCCCGTTGCTGGCGCGGAACAGGGTCGGTGTGCTGGCGAATGCGCCGCGGATATTGATCTTGTGCTTCAGCAGCACGGAAGATTTGCCATTGACGTCAACCATCAGGCCGGGGTGCAGGCGCAGCAGTTCGTCCGTGTCGCTGATGCCGGCGCGCTGGTTGTCCGTCAGGGGTTTGGTAACCTGACGGTAGAAAACCGGCCCGTTTATCCATACCTGGTTGCCATCCCCCTCTATCCGCAGTCCGTTCGAGCGGGCCGTGATGCCGAAGGTGTTGCCGTGCCGGGCCAGCCAGCGTGGCCTGTCCAGCCTCAGAAGCTGACCATCCAGTCCCAGACTGTTGATGTCGACATGGTTGTCATTGCCCTTGATCCACATGGCCGTCAGCGGCTCGGCCAGTTGCCTGGCCGGCCGCAGCTCGTCCGGTCTGAGCGAGATCGTGCCATCCAGCTCGATCTTGTTGCTGTTGCCGCGGACCTTCACGGCGAAACTGTTGCCGCCCCTGACCCGGATGTCACCGGATGATATTTTTACCAGGTTGCGATGTCCCGTCAGCGCAAGGCCGGTGGCACTGCGGTTCAGCGTCATCCGGCCTTCCATCCGCACGGCGCCGCGATCGCCCGCAAGCGACAGGGCCGTGGCGCTGTGCGTCACGTCGATCTGGCTGTCGGGTTCGGTGTGAAGCAGCGCATTGTTGCCGGTAACCTGTACGCCGTGTCCCTGCGGGGTGTGCAGGTCCAGCCGGCCCTGCTCGATGTAACGGGCCATGTCGCCGGTCAGCCGCGTGCCGGCGGCATGGGCATGCAGCACCTCCATCCGGCCTGAATGCACGACCTCCGCGTCATTGCCGGTGATGTCGATGCCGGTACCTTTGGCGGTAATGCGCGTGTTGCCACTCAGCCTGATCCTGGCGTGGTCACCGCTGAGATGCGCGGCACGCGAATCGTTGTCGTGGATTTCGCTGCTGCCGTGCAGCGTGACCGACAGGTTGTTGCCCGTCCCGGCAATACCGGCCTGGCCCCCGTTCAGCGTGGTTTTGCCCGTGACGGTAACAGCGTTCTGCCCGCCGGAAATGTCCAGCGTCCGGTGCGGGCTGTACGCGGCACCGTTTATCTGGCGATCATGGCTGATCGTGATGTCCTGCCCTTGTTGAGGGGCTGAGGGATCAGTTGGAGGTATTGCGCCTTCAGGTGGTGTTGTGCCTTCAGGTGGTGTTGTGCCTTCCGGTGGCGTTGTGCCTTCCGGTGGCGTTGCGCCTTCCGGCGGCGTTGCGCCTCCCGGTGGCGTTGTGCCTTCCGGTGGCGTTGTGCCTTCCGGCGGCGTTGCGCCTCCCGGCGGTGTTGCGCCTTCTTGGGGTTTTGCCTTGCCCTGGTCCTCTTCCGTTCCGCTGCTTTTCCCTCCTCCTCCCCCTCCTGCCAGCACTGAACCGATGACCACTGCGCCGCCTGCTGCCATGGCTCCGTACTTGAGGCTCGCGCTTGTCGCAGACGGGGACCGCTCGCGGCTGCAGGCAAAGGTGTCCCCGTGTTCCGGTTCCTTGCAGGGAGGGAGGGGGTCCGGCAAAGCGATGCGTTCACGGGTTGCAGGTGGATCGTTGTTCATTTCCGCCGCTTCCCCCAACTGTGCGCTACCGACCATGATGGAAATGGCCGCTGTCTTGCCAAGCTGGAAGCTGGAGGCAAGCAGGTGTCGGCCGGTTTTCAACAGAACAGGGGTTTGCATATCGAATCCTTGTGCGGAAAACAAAGGAATTTCCATGTGCTATTTATGTCCTGCATCCCATTGAATGAGAATAGGACGATACTGTTTCTGGCTTTGGTCGCTTCCTGTTTTTTTAAATGGAATGGATGAAGGGCGAATGGAAAATTCCGAAACGGGATTTGAAACTGACTGATGAAATAGCAGAATGCGACGGAATCGCTTGCGTGACATTTCTGTTCGCCATTCGTCCTGACTTTGATGGGCAGAGGGGAATCCTGCATTGCTGATGGGGGGAGCCGGTACCGTACCTCCGGCTCCGCCGCGTTTTCTGCTCAGTACGAAAGCTGCCAGCTTGCCATCAGACCGTGGTCACTGCTGCCGTCGTCGCGACTCAGGTAGCCGTCCAGACTGAGACGGCCATGGCGCCCCTGATGGCTGAGACCGAGCCGTCCGTCGTAATTGAAGCGGTGGCTGTCATGGGCCGGTACCAGTGCAAAGCGGGCATCCGGCGCGCCGGCCAGACTGGCCTCGCGCTGGCCGGTGTGGCGCAGCAGGGTCGGACGGGCATGGAACTGCGCGCCCAGCAGCCAGCCGTGCGCCTTGCCGTCCCGCCCGTCATGGCTGAGACGCAGCCCGAGTACCGCATCCAGTGCCGCCTGATGGCGTGACGACAGCTGCAGCCCGAAATCGCCGCCATGCCGTTCCTTCAGCGCCCCGTCGCGTTGATAACGCAGCTTGACGCCCAGCAGTGGCTCGAGCACCACGCTGCCCACGTTCCGTGTCAGCGCCAGGTTCACCTGGCTGCCAAGCAGGTCACGGCGATGGTTGGCTTGTAGCTGCCGGTTGGCATCTTTCTTGTCATGACGATCCAGAGCGTTGCCATAGCGCAGCGTACGCTGGGTGCTGTACTGGTGCAGGACATAGCCGAAATCGCCTTCCAGCGCCAGTCCGGACAGCAGAGGCCGAGCATAGCGGGCACCGAGAAACTGGCTGTGGCCATCCAGTGCGGCATCCCGACCCTTGCCGCCATCCGGAGACACACGGGCAAAGCCGTAGCGCACCGCCAGTTGCGCCGTACCTGATTCGAAACGCTGCTGCAGCGCGACCATGTCATAGGCCGATGCGCCGAGCCGGCTGCCGGGCTGGCCGCGGCCAAGCATCTTGAAGCCGAAGCCGGCCGTATCCTCGGTGACGGTTTCGGCCATCAGGCCGAAGCGGTGTTCGAGGGTGGACGTTGCCTGCAGTGGTCGTTCGAAGCCGGCACCAGACAGCTGGCGCAGCGCCCGGGTAAAGTCCTCACGTCCCGGCAGCTCCAGACTGCGGAACAGCGCATTGCTGGTGTAACTACGCTCCAGGGCTTCGGCTACCGGCGCCAGCGAGGCATCGGTGATCAGGTCGCGGTAGTCGTTCTTGACCAGGGTTACGCCGATATGGCCGTCAGCATCGTGATGTCCATGCGCGCGCCAGACGCCGGTCGTCGAACGGATATTGTCGGCGCCAGCCAGGTTGTTGCCGACGATGAGTTTGTCGAGTACCACCTTGCGGGCGGAAGTACCTGCACTGAAGCGGGTGTCGATGGTCACGTCGCCGAGCGAAAGGTTATCAGCAGACAGCGTGCCGGCACCGCCGCTGGCGGTGGTGCTGATCTGGTAGTTGTCCAGCGATTTCAACGGGGTCTGGCCACCGGCATTTCGTTCCACGGCGATTCTGGCCTGGATGCGCGGGTGCAGGACAAGAGTCTTGTCCTCCTCTGTGCCGGACACATCCTTTGTCTTCGTATGCGCATTTCTTAAAATGGAGCAACCGCCATTGTTGCCGCACTGCAGCAGGACCTTGCCACGGTTGATCAACTTGCCGTTCGGCCCGGCGATCTCGAAGGCGCTGGACTGCTTGGTATGGATGATGATCACGCCAGTGGTGTCATTGAGCAGGGTGCCGGTCGCATCGTGTCCCAGCGACATTGCCACCAGACCGGTGTAATGGCTTCCTTTCTTGCCCAGCTCGATGATGCCACGGTTGACCAGCTGGCCATCGGCATTGCTGGTCATGCCGATGGCGCGGTCGCCATTGATGGCGAGGGTGGTACCGAGGTCGTTGAGCAGGTCGACGCCGGCGTGGTCGGCCCGCAAGGCCGCTGTCGTGCCGTATCCGGTGCTGAAGCTGACATTGCCGCGATTTGAGAACAGGATACGGGTCGGGCCGGCCGGGGCCTGGGTCTTGAGCACGGCAAAGCCATCCGATGCCACCATCAAGCCGGTGTTGAGGATCTCGCCGCCGTCATGCAGGCCTTTCTGGATGGTCAGCAGGGACTGAGCTTGCGTGCCACGCTGATCCGGCTTGAGCTCTACCTTGATTTCCCCTGCGTTTTCAAACATGGCAGCATCGGGCAGCAGCGTAGCACCTGGCGTCATCAGGATGACCCCGTTCCGGGCATTGACTGCGTGGCCGAGCAGGAACATCCTGGCTGGATGCAGCCGACCGCTGTTGTGCATCGCATAGGCGAAACTGGGCGTTGCGCGGTTTAGCCGGATATGGCCCTTCATGCCGTTGATGAGCGGCGCATCCGCCCGCAGGATGATATCGTCGAATGTCCCCCTGTTGACCACCGCGCTGCTGTGGCGCGTAATCAGCTTGCCTTTGGCAAGCAGGCCGTCGTTGAACAACTGATCCTTGCCAGACAGTGTCAGTGCATGCGCGTTCAACATCAGGGTGCCGTTGTTGTGCAGACTGACGGGGGCAGTGTCGAGACCGGGAGAAAACATTGACTTGTCGAGGTTGGCGGTGGTGTCCTTCTGGGTCAGCGATGCGTCCTTCTTGTGCTGGGGGAAATCATTGGTCAGCTCGGCGTTTGCAGCCGCTCCCCATTGCGGGTGCTCGGCCGGGAGCAGCTTGTTGTCCAGCCTTACCTTGCCCTGGTTGACCAGCATGCCGCCGTTGATCAGGCGGAAGGCCTTGCCGGCGGGGGTGCGGATATCGATGAGACCCTGACTGGCATTGACGATCAGGCCACCATCCATTGCCAGCATGGCATACAGATTGTCGGCTGGGACCTGGACACCGTTGTTGCTGAGCAGACGTATCACGCCCCGGTTCAAGGCCATGCTGCCCTCGCCAGTGGCGGCCATGCCAGCACCGGCATTGTGCACGGTGATCGTGCCGTCATTGATGGTGACCGCATTGACCGCGACCGCACCACCGTCATTGCCGCGCTGGGAGCCTGCCGACATGCCCAGTGCATACTCGTGTGCGGCAAGCGGTATCCGGTTGAAATCCGAGTCCACCAGCGCGGAGTCCCGCAACAGGGTCTGCTTGGTGCTGGTGGCCGGGTTGACATCAATGCTGCCCAGATTCCAGGCCAGCGTGGTGGGTTGGGCCGGGTAATACAGATGGCCATAGGCCGACATGCCATTGGCGCCAATTCCTTCCGCCTTGATGCTTGAGCTTGTCTCGTTGCGGACCTGGCCGGCATTGATGGCGATCATGGCCGTGTTGCCGGGGCGCAATGCATTGAACTGCGGCATGACCAGGGCGGGGGAGCCGCTCTTGTGTGCGGCGACATTGTTGGCCAGCGAAACGAATAGGGCGCCCCTGTTACTTGCTTCCGAGCCGGCACCGGTGGCGGCCATTGCGTAAGCGCCTTGCAGTGGTCCGGCCCATTCTGCATCACTGGCGCTCTGCAGTGTTGATTCCAGCCGCGATGACAGCTTGCCCTTGTTCATGACCTTGCCCTGATCGCGGGCAGCCAGGCCCGCCCCGCTGTGCAGGGTCACCGTAGAGGCATTTTCCAGTATCGAGCCTGTGCCGCTGGCTTCCATCAGGGAATGCATGATCGGGAACATGGCCGGATAGATGATCGTCAATTCGTCGGTATCCAGGCTGGCGCCTTTTGCCAGCGTGAGTGTTGCGCCGCGGCTGGCACGGAATAGCGTTGGCGTGCTGTCGAATGTGCCTCGAACATTTATTTTGTTATTAAAAATGACGGAGGATTTGCCAATGACGTCGACCAGCAGACCGGGGCGGGTGCGCAACGGTTCTTCCGTTTCGCTCAGGCCGGCAAGCTGGGAACCCTCCAGAGGCTTGGTGACCTGACGGTAGAAAACCGGTCCATTCACGTTGACCAGGTTGGCATTGCCCTCGATCCTCAGTCCATTGGAACGGCTCGTGATGCCGAAGGTTTGGCCATGTCCAGCCAGCCAGCGTGGTTTGCCCAGCCTCAGCAACTGGCCATCCAGCGCCAGGTTGTTGATGCTCACATTGTTGTTGTCGCCGTTGATCCATATGGCCGTCAGTGGCTCGGCCAGTTGCCTGGCTGGCAGCAGCTCGTTCGGCCTGAGTGAGATCTGGCCGCTCTGAACGATCCTGTTGTTGTTGCCACGAAGCTTAAGCGCAACACCGTTGCCGCCTCTGACCTGGATGTCCCCGGATGACAGTTCCACATGGTTGTGATGCCCTGCCAGTGCAAGGCCGGTGGCACCGTGATTCAGCGTCATCCGGCCGTCAACCAGTACGGTGCCACGATCGCCAGAGAGGGACAGGGCCGTGGCGCTGTGCGTCACGTCAATCTGGCTGTCACGTTCGGTCTGGATATGCGCATTGTTGCCGATAACCTGCACACCATGTCCCCACGGGGTGCGCAGGTCGAGCCGGCCTTCTTCGATATAACGGGCCATGTCACCGGTCAGTCTCGTGCCGACAGCGTGGTCATGCAGCATTTCCATCCGGCCTGAGTGCACGACCTCCGCGTTGCTGCCGGTAATGTCGATGCCGGTTCCTTGGGTGGTAATGAGCGTGTTACCACTCAGCATGACCCGGGTGTGGTTGCCGACAAGATGCGCGGCACGCGAATGGTTGTCATGAATTTCACTGTTTCCGTGCAGCGTGACGGACAGGACGTTGCCCGTCCCGGTAATACCGGCCAGGCCCCCGTTCAGCGTGGTCTTGCCGGTAACGGTAACAGCGTTATGCTCTCCGGAAATATCCAGCGTCTGGTGCGGGCTGTCCGCCGCACCGTTGATCTGGCGATCATGGCTGATGGTGATGTTTTGCCTTGACCTGGAGGACGGAGGCGGCACCACTGCACCGGGAGGCGGCACCACTGCACCGGGAGGCGGCACCACTGCACCGGGAGGTGGTACCACTGCACCGGGAGGTGGTACCACTGCGCCGGGAGGCGGTACCACTGCACCGGGAGGCGGTACCACTGCGCCGGGAGGCGGCACCACTGCGCCGGGAGGCGGTACCACTGCGCCGGGAGGCGGCACCACTGCGCCGGGAGGCGGTACCACTGCACCGGGAGGCGGCACCACTGCGCCGGGAGGCGGCACCACAGCACCGGGAGGCGGTACCACTGCGCCGGGAGGTGGCACCACTGCGCCGGGAGGCGGTATGGCTTCTTCTGGCGGACGCTCCGTTTCCGCAGGCAGCTGCAGTGCTGCCGGGGCAACTGGCTCTGCCTGGTCCTTGCTTTCTTCTTTCCCCCCACTTTTCCCGCCCCCCCCTCCTCCTGCCAGCACTGAACCAATGACCACTGCGCCGCCTGCCGCCATGGCCCCGTACCTGAAGGTCGGACTTGCCAGAGACTGCTTGTGACTGCAGGCAGTGGTGTCCCCGTGTTTCGGCTGCTGGCAGGGAGGGGGGGCGTCCGACAAGGCGATGTGCTCGCGGTTCGTGGCGGAATGGTCATCCATTTCCGCCGCCTTGCCCAGTGGTGCGCTGCCGACCAGAATGGAAAGGGCGGCGGTCTTGCCAAGGTGAACACCGGAGACGAACAGGTGCCGGCCGGTTTTGAATAGATCAGGAGTGTGCATGCTGAATCCTTGTGAGGGGAACAAAGGGGGTTCCATGCATTATTTAGTCTTGTATTTAATTTAATGAGAATGGGACGATACTGTTTCTGTATTTGGAGGTTTCTTGTTTTTTGAAGGGTATGGATCAAAATATGACAGAAAATTCTGAAACGGGATTTAAGTCTGACAGGATGATTAAACCCGGAAGGAGACGGGGTGGCTTGCCCGTCGTCGCTGTGTGGTATTCGTTCCGGTCGTGATGGCTCGGCGAATTTTGCATTGCCGATGAGCAGGCCAGGTAACCGTTCTCCCGGTCCCGTCGCTTCTCCTTCCCGATTACGAATCGCCAGTCAGCATCAGATCGTGGTCACTGCTTTCCTTGCGTGAACCCATTGAAATTATTGCTGATTATTTGTGCGGATCAAGGGATGGCTTTCCGGAAAGCAACAGCCGTGACATGTGCTTGTCGTTCCGCATATGGCTGGAAAGCAGAAATGGAAAAGAAGGTGTTCAGTATCCGGGGCAGGCGGGATGAAGTGGATGGAGTTCTGTTTTTGTGTGGGCTAATTCTGAGTTTCCAATTGGAATTGCCCGGTCTGATAAAGATGGAACTTGTTTATTCGACAGATAAATCTGAACTGTAAATTTCATCCGCTATATGACCTGCAGGAAGATAACCTTCCTGCAGGTGTTGACCGCCACTTATTGCACGGCGAGTTGCGCGCCGCGCCGCTGGGCGATGTCCTGCGACAGCTGGGCGACAGCAGTCGCATACAGCGTGCTCTTGTTGTAGCGGGTGATGGTGTAGAAATTCTGCAAACCGAGCCAATACTGGGTGTTGCCGGCGGAAACTTCCAGCGGGAACACCACGCCGAGCACCGGGTCGGCGATATCGGCGTCGATCTGCACCCCCATTTTCTTCAGTTCGCCAACGCTGTAGTGCAGGTTGAACTTGTCGGCCGCCAGTGTATCGGCGAGGCCGGCCGGCAGTGCGGCCGGCAGCAGGATGTCGGCGCCGTGCTGCCAGCCGTGCTGCTGCAGGTAGTTGGCGACCGAGCCGATGGCATCGGCCGGTGTGCTCCAGATATCGCGCTTGCCATCGCCGTTCAGGTCCACCGCCCATTTGCGGAAGCTGGACGGCATGAACTGCGGCATGCCCATCGCGCCGGCGTACGATCCCTTGAACGAGGTCGGATCACCGTTCTCGTCGCGTGCCAGGCGCAGGAAGGCGGACAGTTCGCCCTGGAAGTAGTCGGCGCGGCGCGGGTAGTTGAAGCCGATGGTGGCCAGCGCGTCGAGCACGCGGAAGCTGCCCATGTTGCGGCCATAGCCGGTCTCGATGCCGATGATGGCGACAATGACCGCCGGGTCGACCTGGTAGCGGTTCTCCGCCAGTTCCAGCCAGCTCGCGTTCTGTTGCCAGAAGGCGGCGCCTTCGCTGGCGAGCCGGGTGTTCACGTGGGCCGGGCGAAACTGGTACCACGGCCGGGCGGTGCTCGGGCGGTCGAGAATGCCGACGATGTTCGGCTTGATCACGGCCTGGCGCAGTGCGTCGGCCACTGCCGCGCGGTCGAGTCCCTGCTCTCTGGCCGTGCGCTCCACGAAGGCCTGGGCCTCGGGACGGGCGAGCAGCGCCTCGTCGGCGAAGGCGGGGGCGGCGAGCGCGAAGAGGGCGGGGAGCAGCAGACGTTTCATTACAGCATCCTGTCGGAATGGCGCCATCGGCGCCGGTCAAAGGGAATTCAGGAGTGGGACAGCGCGCCGGACACCAGCCGGGCGGTGATGTCGACGATCGGGATCACCCGTTCGTAGGCCATGCGTGTCGGGCCGATCACGCCCAGCGTGCCGACCAGCTGGCCATTGATCGAATACGGTGCGGTGACCACCGAACAGCCGTCCAGCGTGTGGACGCCGGATTCGTCGCCGATGAACAGCTGCACGCCCTGGGCGCCGCGGCTCTGGCTCAGCAGACGCAGCAGTTCGGTCTTGTGCTCGAACATGTCGAACAGCTGACGCAGCGAACCGAGGTCGCTGGTCAGTTCGTCGATGGTCAGCAGATTGCGTTCGCCACTGACCACGACCGTGTCGGCCTGGCTGTTCAGCGAGTTCTTGCCGGCATCGATGGCCGCACTCATCAGCCGGGCGATATGCCCCTGCAGCCGGGCCAGTTCGCTTTCCAGTTCGACAGTGATGGTGGCGAGCGACTGGCCGGCGTAGTGGCGATTGAGGAAATTGGCCGCCTCGGTCAGTTCGGATGCGGTGTAGTCGCGTTCGGTGAACAGCAAATGGTTCTGCACATCGCCAAGCTGGGTGACGATGATCAGCAGCACGCGGCGGTCGGACAGATGCAGGAATTCGATCTGGCGGAAGGCCATGTCGGCACGCTGCGGCGTGACCACCACGCTGGCGAAATGGGTCAGGTCGGACAGCAGTTGCGAGGCGGCGGCGACCAGCCGCGCCGGGCTGTCGGGGTGCAGCTCGTGTTCCATCTGCTGGCGGGCGATATGGTCGATCGGCTGGATGGTCAGCAGGTTGTCGACGAACACGCGATAACCCCTGGCGGTCGGTACCCGTCCGGCGGAGGTGTGCGGGCTGACGATCAGTCCCATCGACTCCAGGTCGGCCATGATGTTGCGGATGGTCGCCGGGCTGATGTCGAGACCGGAAATCTGGGTCAGCGTCCGCGAACCGACCGGCTGGCCGTCAGCGATATAGCGTTCGACAAGCGATTTGAGCAGGCGTTGCGCGCGTTCATTGAGCATGCAGGGATTTTACGCGACGGTGAGGGAATCGGGACAGGTCATTGTCAGGAAAGACCGGGAGAGATAGATTGCCCGCTCCATTCACGGCCACGGAGTCGACCTCATGAAGGTAGGCGCAATCATCATCGGCGACGAACTGTTGTCCGGCAAGCGGCAGGACAAGCATCTGCAGGCGCTGATCCACATTCTGGCCGCACGCGGCATGCGGCTCCACTGGGCCGAGTATCTGGCGGACTCCCCGGAGGCCATTACCGCGACGCTCAAGCGCACGCTGGCAGGGGACGATCTGGTGTTCAGCTTTGGCGGCATCGGCGCCACGCCGGACGATTACACCCGGGCCTGCGCAGCGGCGGCGGCCGGCGTGGAGCTGGAAACGCATGCCGACGGCCGTGCGATTCTTGAGGCGCGTTTTGGCGAGGAGGCCTATCCGCACCGGATTCACATGGTCGATTTTCCGACCGGCAGCCGGCTGATTCCGAACCCGGTCAACCAGATTCCGGGCTTCAGCGTCGGCAATCATCACTTCGTGCCGGGGTTTCCGAGCATGGCATGGCCGATGATCGAGTGGGTGCTCGATACCCATTACCGGGGGCTGTTCAATGATGAACCGGATGTCGAACGCGGCTTTGTCGCCCTGCAGGCGCGCGAAGGCGACCTGATCGGGCTGATGGAGGAGATGGTCGCCCGCTACCCGGCGCTGCGCCTGTCGTGCCTGCCGAGCTTCGGCACCGCCGACCTGCCGCCGCATATCGAGTTCGGCCTGACCGGTGCGCCGGCGCTGGTCGATATCGGTGTCGGCGAGCTGCGCCGTGCGGTCGAGGCACGCGGCTATGAGACGCGGGACCGCAAACCGCGCTAGCGCTTACTGGCCGTCCGGCGGCGGCAACAGGATGTCGAGCATCTGCTGTGCCAGCTGCTCGACGCTGAGGTCGCCGTCGCGCTTGTACCACTGCACGCTCCACTGCAGTGAGCCCAGCACCATGCGGCGCAGCAGGCGCGGGTCTTCGGCGCGGATCAGGCCGGCGGCGACGGCTTCTTCCAGCGCCGACTGCCACAGGTCCTCGTAGCGGTCGCGCAGCACGATCAGGCCCGGTTTCTGTTCCGGCGATACGCTGCGCCATTCGTACAGCATCACTTCCAGTGCGGCCTGGTTTTCACCGAGCAGCGAGTGCAGGTGAACGTTGACCAGGGCAGCCACTTTCTCGCGCGGCGACGTCGCCGCCGCCAGCGCGGCGCGCAGCTGCTCGGTGGTGCTGGTGATGCCGAGCGCCATCACCGCGACCAGGATCTCTTCCTTGGTGCGGAAATGATAGAACAGACTGCCCGACTGGAGCCCGACGGCATTGCCGATATCACGGACGGTAGTGCGTTCGAAACCGCGGTCGCGGAACAGACCGGCGGCGACGCGCACCAGTTCGGATTTACGGCTGTTATCGTCCTGGACGGGCAAAATCATTCGTTTTTCTGGCAATGGCTTGATCGAGTGCGGACCATACCATATCGGCCCCCAGCTTGTTGAGGCAGTCCATATGGCCGAGCGGACAGACGCGCTCGAAGCACGGGCTGCAATCGAGGCTGAGGGTCACGATCTCGGCATGTTCGGACAGCGGCGGGGTGAAGTCGGGGCTGGAGCTGCCATAGATGGCGACCAGCGGCAGGTCCAGGGCCGCGGCGATATGCATCAGGCCGGAGTCGTTGCAGATGGCGACCTGCGCCAGCGACAGCAGGTCGATGGCCTCGTCAAGCTGGGTCACGCCGCACAGGTTGACCACACTGTCCTCGCCGGCCAGACGCACGATTTCGTCGGCGATGTCCCGGTCCTTGCCCGAGCCGAAAATCCAGACCTGCATGCCGGCATCGCGGCACTGCTGCGCCAGCGTGGCGAAATGGCGGGCCGGCCAGCGTTTGGCCGGGCCATATTCGGCGCCGGGACAGAAGGCGACTACCGGGGTGCCGGCATCGAGACCGAGCCGGGCCACGGTGGCGATCTGCGACGCGGGATCGGTGCGCAGGCGAGGGTGCGGAATCGGTCGTTGCGGCAGCTGGCCGCGATCTTCGCCGAGGGCGACAAAGCGGCCGACCATGTCCGGCAGGGCTTTTTCGTCCAGCTCGCGCAGGTCGTTCAGCAGGCCATAGCGCATTTCGCCGATATAACCGGTACGCCGTTTTGCGGCGGTGGCGAACGGAACCAGTGCCGATTTCAGTGAATTCTGCAGCACGATGACCTGATCGAAGTGTTCGCGGGCCAGTTTGCGGCCCAGTCGAAGACGGTCGATCAGCTTCAGCGTGCCATGGCCGAACGGATTCAGGTGCGACCGGGCGACTTCCGGCATGCGCGCCAGCACCGGCAGCGTCCAGGCCGGGGCGAGGACGTGCAGCTCAAGCCCGGGATGACGCTCATGCAGGCGGCGGTACAGCGGCTGTGCCATGACGGCATCGCCGACCCAGGCGGGGGAACAGACAAGGATCTTCATAAATGGCAAAAGACGCGATCCCCCGTGGGGTGGCGTGCAGTCACGCCCGCTACCACGGGTGAAGCGGAGCGCCTTCGCGGGGCGAAGGCCGGGGGTAACGGCATCGCGGACTGCCGATGCCGTCGCCGTTTTCGGATCGCCCCGTCCGGCCTGGCGGCCGGCATGGGCGAAAGCCGGATTATAGAGGCATTGCCCCGGGCCAACGCAGTTCGCGTTGCCCCCGCGCGGCGCGGGCCGCGCGTCAGTGGCCGCTCGGCAGCGGGCCGGTCAGTTTGTACTCGGTGCCGCAGTACGGGCATCTGGAGACGCCGCCCTGCTGCTGGATCGGCAGGAATACGCGCGGGTGGGCGTTCCATTTGACCATGCCCGGCATCGGGCAGTGCAGCGGCAGGTCATGCGCGGTGATCTCGATGAAGTTGGCGCGGTTTTCTTTCAATTCAGCCATTTGCAGATTCGGTTCCGTACAGGGGTGGGCGGGAGCGGGAACGCGCGGGCGGCGTTTCCGCGTCCGGATAACGTTTACTTGACCAGGGTCAGCCACTCGCGGTGACTGGCGTCCTGACCCTTCACGCAGGCGAAGTAGCGGGACTGGATCTCGGTCGTGACCGGGCCACGGCTGCCGGCGCCGATCTGGCGGCCGTCGAGTTCGCGGATCGGCGTGATTTCGGCGGCGGTACCGGTGAAGAACGCTTCGTCGGCACTGTAGACTTCGTCGCGGGTGATGCGCTTTTCGACCAGTTGCAGGCCCATTTCCCCGGCGATGGTCACCACGGTATCGCGGGTGATGCCCTCCAGCGCGCTGGTCAGGTCCGGCGTGTACAGCTTGCCCTTGCGGACGATGAACACGTTCTCGCCGGAGCCTTCGGCCACATAGCCGTCAACGTCCAGCAGCAGCGCTTCGTCATAGCCGTTGCTGATGGCCTCGTTGTTGGCCAGGATCGAGTTCATGTAGTTGCCGTTGGCCTTGGCCTTGCACATGGTGATGTTCACGTGGTGGCGGGCGAACGAGCTGGTCTTGACGCGGATGCCGCGGTTCATGCCTTCCTCGCCGAGGTAGGCGCCCCATTCCCAGGCAGCCACGATCACGTGCACGTCGCCCTTCGGCGGTGCGACGCCGAGCTTGCCCGAACCGTAGAACGCCATCGGGCGGAAGTAACACGACTTCAGCTTGTTGGCCCTGACCACATCGAGGTGGGCGGCGTTCAGTGCCGCCTTGTCGAACGGCATGTCGATGCCGAGGATGTGCGCCGAGCGGAACAGGCGGTCGGTATGGTCCTGCAGGCGGAAAATGGCCGGGCCTTCGGCGGTTTCGTAGGCGCGGACGCCTTCAAACACGCCAAGACCATAGTGCAGCGTGTGCGTCAGCACATGAGTGGTGGCTTCGCGCCATGGCACGAGCTTGCCGTCGAACCAGATGAATCCGTCGCGGTCAGCCATCGACATAGTGTTCTCCCCTTTTTGATCTGTAGACATTGCCAAGGATTATAGCGCTGTAGAACCGCTTTTTGGATGGGGGGAAATCGCTGCGGCACAAGCGCTTTCAGCGGAAAACGGGCGCGCCGTCCTCTTGCCGGTCACGCCGGCTCGCACCGGCATCCCGACCGCGGCCGGGCAGGGTGCCGAGGTCGATCCGCCCGTCGGCCCCCAGACTGAAAAGTCCGGGGTGCACGCGTCCGGTCAGCCGTGCCATCTGCATGGCCGACAGTACCACACCGGGAATCAGCTGCCAGTCGTGCGCGGGCAGAAGTGTTTGCGCCAGCCGGGCGTGGTAGCGGGCCTCATCGGCATGGTGACTGGTGTCGAAACGTCGGCCGGTCAGTTGTGCACGCCGCTCGCGCTCTTCTTGCTGCGCACGGAAGCGGTCGTGCAGCCATGGCGGGAAAGGGGGAGCCGGCCCCCCGGCCGTTTCCGGCGCGGGGGGGGCTGGCACCCAGGCCGTCTCCGGCGCAGGGGCGGTTGTCTCCGGCGCGGGGGCGGTCGGTTCCGGCGCCGGCGGGCGGGCCGGAACGATGACCGGCCTGTCGGCCAGATTGGCGAGAATCAGGCTGTCGTCGTTGGTCAGCCGCCCGGTGTCCAGCAGCATCGGCCCGCCGGACAGGATGCGGGCCGGTATCGATGTGCCGGATTCCCGGTTGCGGAGATTGCGCAGGCGGGTTGCCCGCAGGATCAGCCTGCCGAGCGCCTCGAAGGTGGCGCCCCGGTTGACGACGCTTCCGGCCCGGCCGCCGGCATGGTCATTGTCATCCAGCCCGCCCCCGATCAGCAGGTCACCGGCGCTGAAGATCCGGGCATGCGGATGGTTGTCCAGCGACTGCACGCCGATATCCAGGCGGTCGCGGGCGGTGATCATGGCGGCATGGCTGTTCCCGGCATCGTTGCTCAGCCGGCTGGCCCCGATATGGACGCGGCGGCCGTCGATCAGCCCCAGGTTCTCCACCCTGCCGGTCGAGGATAACCGGATGACGTCGCCGCCGAGCAGGCCGGCATTGGCAAGGTGGGCGCTGGACAGCGTCAGCCGGCGGCCCGTTTCCATTCGCCCCAGATTGAGGAGGATGCCGCCGACCCGTGCGGTGGCATCCCCCCCTGCCCGCAACGTGCCGCCGTGGCTGAGGTCGCCATGCACGGCCAGATGGAAATCACCGCCACTGTACAGCCGGCCGTCACCATCGAACTGGTCGGCATGGATGGTCAGCTGCCGGCCGGCATGCAGCTCGCCGTCGTGATTGACGATGCCCCGCAGCGGGGTGGAAGGGGTCCCGATGGCCAGCCGGCCGCCTGCACGGATATGCCCCTGGCGGTTGCCCAGGTGACTGCTGCCGTTCAGGCTCAGGTCCTCCCGGGCGTCCAGCCCCCCGTTCCGGTTGTCGAGCGTTGCCTGGCGGGCATCGATGACGAGTTGCTGTCCGGCAATGGTGCCGCCCCGGTTGTCGATGCCGTCGCTGGTGAGAACGATCCGCCCTGCGGCCTTGATCCGGCCCGCCCGGTTGCCGATCCCGCCGGCGCGGGCCGTCATGTCCAGCGCCCCGGCTGTCGATTCGATGCGCCCCCCGGCGTTGTTCAGCCGTGCACCGTCCAGCGAGATGTTCCCGCGGGCGGTGAGGATTCCGCCGCGGTTGTCGAGTCGTTCGTGGCTGTGCAGCCGGGCGCTGCCCTCGCTGTGCACCGTGCCGCTGACTTCCAGCCGGCCGTCGGCATGCAGCACCAGTCCGCCATCGCCGGCGGTGACTTTGCCGCCAAGGTTGACGCCAACGCCGTGCTCGGTGCCGGTCAGGAAGATCTTGCCGGCATACATGCCGCCGAGCAGGGCCGAATCCAGCGCGAACTGTGGCCGGGTGGCCGCGTCGGC